>NZ_VOYN01000069.1:0-14582 GCF_013420275.1 Acinetobacter sp. YH01020 | reverse complement strand
TGAAATTCATGCACGTGTAGCAGTCCTCAACAGATTTACGGAATTAGGTCGACCACTTACCCAAGTTACGCCTTAAATTTGGCTCAATTAGGGGGCTTTGTATTTCAAATCTTTGTGCAACAAAGCCTAAAAAAGATAAAACCTATTTTTTCGGACTTTTAAGCTTGAACGCGTTAAGATGCCTTTGAGAATTTTGTGCTACTTTGAAATGAACCATGACTTTGAGCACCACCAGCCTTCGTAAACAACTCCGTAAGCAGCGTCGTAGCCTAAACCTATGGGAGCAACGACAAGCTGAACAACAAGTCCTACAGCGCTTAATCAGACATAGTTATTTTAAGCGCAGTCAGCATATAGGCGTTTATTTACATGCATTTGGTGAAATTCACACTCAAAAGCTTATCCACTACTGTTTTTCGCATCAAAAACACGTGTATTTACCCATGATTTGCAACATGAATCAACAATTGGTGTGGGTCGAAATTACACGCAACCAATATTGCAACCAACGATTTTCCCATCACCCACTGGGCATGAAAGAACCGATGGCCAGTCGTGGGAAGCATGTTTCTCATCTTGACCTTTTAATTATGCCCTTGCTCGCTTGCGACAAGTACGGCACACGTATTGGTATGGGGGGTGGCTTCTACGATAAAACATTAGCAACAGCCCACTCTCCCCCCTACCGTTTAGGACTTGGTCATGATTTTCAACTCATTCAAGACTCTTTGGTCCGAGAGGCATGGGATCAACCGCTAGATGGCTTTATTAGTCCATCTCAAACTTTAAGCTTCAAACGTTAATTTGATATTCTTGACACTGAGTTACACTTATAAATCACATATTTAGTCATTTTTTATACATTTTAATTGGCATGACCCTTGTAATTTAAAAAATACACATCACTATAAAAAACATGGCAACACCGTTGTCACTCATTAGGAGTGCCCATGTCTGAGATTATTATGAATGAAGAAAGCTTGGAAACTACAATTCCGAGCGTATTACCGCTCTTAGCGCTACGAGATGTGGTTGTATATCCTCACATGCAAATTGCACTGTTTGTGGGTCGTGAAAAGTCGATCAATGCAGTCAATGTCGCACGTGACAGTGACAATCTTGTATTCGTAGTTGCACAAAAAGATTCGCTTACAGAAGAAATTGATCACGACAATTTATATCAATACGGTACTGTCGCGAAGATTGTGCAAGTTGTGAATCATGAGAATGATGAAAACTGTATAAAAGTACTGATTGAAGGCTTATATCGTGCCAAGTTAGAAAAAATTATCGATGCCGATAATTACCTGACTGCCGAGCATTCATTAAGCCCAATGACGGTTTCTGTAGACTCAGAAACTCAGAATAACCGTGTGGAAGAATTACGCACCTTATTTGCTCAATATGCAGAAGCAAAATTGCGTAACGCACGTGAATTGATTGCAGCAGCCAATAAAATTGATGATTTGCTACAATTATTATTCTTTGTAGCAACACGCGTGCCTTTGAATATTGATGTAAAACAAAAGTTCTTAGAGCATGATGAATTTGAAGCACATTTAGCTGAGCTGATGACGTATTTATTACAACAGTCAGAAGAACAGCAAATTGAGCAAACCTTACATGATTCTGTAAAACGCCAAATGGAAAAGAATCAGCGTGAATACTTCTTAAATGAAAAAATGAAGGTCATTCAACGCGAACTTTCTGACATGAATGGCGGTGGTGAGGATGACGTTGCAGAAATTGAAAAACGTCTAGCTGAAGCCGATTTACCTGAACATGTACGCAAGAAAGCTGAAAATGAGTTCCGTAAGCTAAAAGCAATGCAACCTGCTTCGAGCGAAGCGGCTGTCGTGCGTAACTATCTAGAAGTTATTTTAGATACGCCGTGGAACAAAGCCAGCAAAGTCAGCATTAACCTTGCTAAAGCTCAAGATATTCTTGATGCCGATCACTATGGTTTAGACGACGTGAAAGACCGCATCGTGGAATACCTTGCTGTTCAATCACGTGTGAAAAAACTTCGTGGTCCGATCCTGTGCTTAGTTGGTCCTCCAGGTGTAGGTAAAACTTCACTCGGTGAATCTGTTGCCAAAGCAACTGGCCGTGAATTTGTCCGTATGGCGCTTGGCGGCGTGCGCGACGAAGCTGAAATCCGTGGTCACCGTCGTACATATATCGGTGCGATGCCGGGTAAAATTGTGCAGTCTTTGACAAAAGTTGGAGTAAAGAACCCACTGTTCTTACTCGATGAAATTGACAAAATGGCGCAAGACTACCGTGGCGACCCTGCTTCAGCATTGCTTGAAGTCCTTGATCCATCACAAAACAGCAAGTTCAATGATCACTACTTAGATCTTGATCTAGACCTTTCTGAAGTGATGTTCATCTGTACTGCAAACAGCATGAATATTCCAGAAGCTTTGCTTGACCGTATGGAAGTGATTCGTCTACCGGGTTACACCGAAGATGAAAAAGTGAATATTGCTGAACGTTACCTTGTTCCAAAAGCCATCAAGAACAATGGTCTGCGTGCAAAAGAATTAACCGTTCACGAAGAAGCCATTCGCGATATCGTACAACGTTATACACGTGAAGCCGGTGTGCGTAGCTTAGAACGTGAAGTATCGAAAATTGCACGTAAAGTGGTAAAAGAAGCAGTGAGCAAGAAAGCGAAAAATCTTCAAATTGAAGTGGATTCGAAAAATCTTCCTGACTACTTAGGTCCACACAAATTCGACTTCGGTATGGCCGAAGAAGAAGCTGAAGTGGGTCGTGTAAATGGCTTGGCATGGACATCTGTTGGTGGTGAACTGCTAACGATTGAAGTTGCGGCAGTAAAAGGTAAAGGCAAGTTCATTACCACCGGTTCTCTTGGCGATGTCATGAAAGAATCGATCACAGCAGCGATGACCGTTGTACGTACCCGTGCAGATGAACTAGGTATTGAAGCGATTCGCTTTGAAGAAACAGATGTGCATGTGCATTTACCAGAAGGCGCAACACCGAAAGATGGTCCATCTGCTGGTTTGGCCCTAACTACCGCACTTGTTTCAGCGTTTACAGGCATTGCGATTCGTCCAGATATTGCGATGACCGGTGAAACCAGTCTTGGTGGCCGCGCAATGCGCATTGGTGGTTTAAAAGAGAAACTTCTCGCTGCTCACCGTGGTGGCATCAAGCTTGTCTTTATCCCACAAGATAACGTTCGTGACTTGACTGAGATTCCAGACAATGTCAAAGAAGGTCTAGAAATTAAACCAGTGAAATCGATTGATGAGATTTTACCTCTAGCCTTGGTTGATATGCCTAAACCTCTTGCAAAGACACCGATTGTCAAAGCAACTGAAGGTGGCAAAGCTGCTCGTCACTAAGCGCTAGCAACTCGCAATAAAAGAAAAAAGCCCTGTTTCGACAGGGCTTTTTTATATCCATTATTTCATACTAAATATTCGAAACTTTTCATTCAAATTCTTCACAACCACTAGATTCAAGACAACAGCTACAACTATGGATTGGATAACTATTTCAAATTCGACATCAAGATCAAGAATAGCCAATTAGAAAGTCTTACAAAATTTGAATGCTATTACTTGAAATATCGCCCTCTATCCCACATATATAGTAGAGAGATATACGCGCTGTATGTTTCTTTATTGGTTCCAATCACGTCTAAAAGCGTGATGATCATTGGAACAAGATGGTCATCTACATCTCCAGGTAGATGACCTTTTATCGCAGTCCACAGGCTTTCGGGGCTGCGTTTTTTATGTCATGTTTTTAAAGACATGCTATTTCAAATTTAAGATGGTTTTCACCAAACCATCGATCACTTGAGCCATTTTGTCTAAGTTTAATTTATCCAAGGTATCTTGCTCGGTGTGATAGTGCTTATTACGATAAAATGCCGTATCAGTGATCATCATCGCTGGCATATCAAATTGCCAATAATTCATATGGTCTGAAAAATCCACACCCTGAATAAATGAAGGTGAAATCAAGCGTTCACATTGCAACTGCTTCAAAGACTCCATCGCCGCACAATACGATGAAGTTAAGTCACGAGACTGAATGTTCCCCACCGATGCAATAAAATTTGTATGCGATGGATAAATCCACTTCAGCCCAACAGGATATTCTTGGGTGACTTTGGGATCAAAATAACCAATCATTTCTAGAATATATACACCTGAAATTTTATCCTTTTCCTTTGCTACCGATTTTGCATGGATAAAACTGCCCATCGACTCTGTTCTAAAATACGGCGGCTCTTCAAGGGTATAAAATACAAATTCAATATTTTGTTTTAAACGCGCTTTTTCAGCCGAAAGAATCCGAGCAGCTTCGAGTACACCTGCAACGCCAGAAGCATTATCATCAGCGCCATGCTGCTCCTCAAATACATCGTAGTGCGCGCCAATGATCACTCGGTTGCTATGCCCTGCATTTAAGGGACAAACCACATTACGGTATGGTTGGCTGTTTACGGTATAGGTTTGAAAACGACAATTCACACCAAACAAACGCATCTGCTCACGAATCCAAGCAGACACCCGATTTAACTCTTGAATGTTCTTATAGTTACGATATTCAGCTTCATTGCCAATAATTTGCTCTAAATAGACTTTTAAATTATCCGGTTCAGCGGTTCTAATATTGTTGGCATACGCCGCAAATGAACACCATGCAAAAATTAAAAGCATTGCTGCTTGCTTGAGCAAAAATAATTTACCGTCATGCCATGTTTTTTTCATTGTTATTATTCCAATTTTCATCTTCGATCTAATCTGCTTATGCTGCGTATTTAAACAGCAAGCAGAACACGATTTCAATTGCAAATTGTGTCTGAACATACAAAGCGCAAGCGAACCGTTATAATGCTCTTTTGTATACTTTCAGGCGCTGTATGAAAATTCGTATTCTGACAATCGGTCAAAAAATGCCAGCATGGGTTCTGACGGGTTTTGAAGATTATTTCAAACGTATTCAGCCATTTGTTCAAACGCAGATCATTGAACTGCCTATGGCTAAACGTGGCAAGAACGACTCAGAAGCCGACATTTTAAAATACCGTCAAATTGAAGGTGACAGCATTTTAAATGCCATGAAATCGAATGAAGTGCTGATCGCCTTAGAAGTCGGTGGTCGTGAGTTCAGTACGGAAAAACTGGCTGAAACCATGAAAGGTTGGATGCTTGAAGGCAATGATGTGGTTTTAGCCATTGGTGGGCCAGATGGACATTCTGAGGCGGTACGTAAAGCTGCAGCATGGCATTGGTCTTTGTCTAAACTAACTTTGCCGCATCCAATGGTTCGTGTCATGCTCATCGAACAGCTATACCGTGCAATGAGTATTAACCATAATCACCCTTACCATCGTGCGGGTTAATCCGAACTAACATCCAGCGTATATAGCAGTTACAGCGTTGCAACAATGAAACAAACCGTTGAAATTATCCGAATTGTTACGCTGAATAATTTAGTGCATGATCATCATATTCCTTTAAACAACCAACGGCGACTGCGATGAATTTACAAACACTTCCAGGTTTATTTATTTCCCATGGCTCACCTATGCTTGCCATCAATCCTGAGCAAGTCGGTCCTGCGTTGGAACGTTTAAGCCTGAATCTTCCAAAACCGGAAGCCATTATTATCATGTCCGCGCATTGGGAAAGTAACGCACTAGAAGTAAGTACGAGTGCCCGTCCTGAAACTTGGCATGACTTCCGTGGCTTCCCTCCGGAACTTTATGATATTCGCTATCCAGCACCAGGTAACCCAGAGCTCGCTGAAGAAATCCTTCATTTGCTTGCCAATGCAGGATTATCTGCACATGCCAACAGCACTCGTCCACGCGATCATGGCGTTTGGATGCCGTTATTGCATATGTATCCTGATGCTGACATTCCTGTGATTGAAATATCACTGCCAATGACCATGTCTGCACAAGAGATCTATAAAATTGGACAAACGCTTGCACCTTTACGTGACAAGCAAATCCTGTTGATTGGATCGGGCAGTATTACCCATAACTTACGTGAGTTGGCTTGGGATGGACGTGCAGCAGCCGTGCCTGAATGGGCTTCGACATTTCGTAATTTTGTGGTCAATAAGCTCACTCATCAAGATTTTGATGCAGTTCTCGATTGGCAAAATATCCCGTTTGTACAACGCAACCATCCGACCATTGAACATTTTGCACCCATCTTCTTTGCGATGGGTGCAGGCCCCCGCTTCTCTATTGTTCACAGTAGCTTTAGTATGGGTTCACTCGGTATGGATATTTATCGTTTTGATTAAACGTGGAAAAATGAGATAGATTGACTTATTCATAATTTATATTAATAAGTTAACAAATTATTATTTATGGATACATTTTGCTACTTATTTGAGCTGAATGTATTCATATTTTTTTAAAATGAATGGGTTATGCTACTGGCTGAAATTCACTAAGAACAGTTAGCGTAATGAAATTAAAATTTTTAGCGATCGCCCTCTTCCCTTTAGCCCTTGCTGCATGTCAATCAAGCGATATCCAAAAAGCTGGAGATTTAGCCGTGAGCGTATTACAACAACAAAATGCTGATAAAACTTTAGCTTCATATCAATGGAGCACAACCACTGAAAATGCGTCAAAACCTTTGGTTTTAAATTTTCTAGAAAATGGCACTTTGGGTATTTCAACCAGTTGTAACAGCATGTCAACCCAATGGAAAGTGGAACACAATACCCTCGTGACAGGCAATATTGCATCTACCATGATGGCGTGTGCTGATAATGCGATGAAACAAGAAGGACTTGCATCTTCACTCTTTAGTGACCGTAAAGCACCTTTTGTTTTAAATACTACAGATCCACAAAACCCAACGTTAACAATTATCTCTGCAACAGGTGAGAAACTAGTGTTCACTGGAACATTAACACCTGAAACCCAGTATAACTCACAAGGCGAAACGATTTTCCTTGAAATCAGCCCTGAAACCAAACAATGTACAGGCGTTGCTCCACAAACTTGTTTGCAAGTGCGTGAAGTGAAGTACGATGAAAAAGGCCTAAAAACACAAGTTGATAAAGACTGGACCTTATTTTACGATCAAATTGAAGGCTTTAAGCACACTCCTGCAGAACGCCAAATTATTCGCGTAAAACGTTTTGAACGTAAAAACCCTGCTGCTGACCAATCAAAATATGCCTATATTTTTGATATGTCAGTCGAACGTGAAGCTGTAAAAGGTACCTTGTAAGTTACAGCCTATAAAAAACCGAGGTCATCGCCTCGGTTTTTTTATATCTACAGTACGCTTTAGGATCTAGACTACCGATGAAAAATTTATTGTATTTTAGTATTTTATTCGGATTGTTTGGCTGTCAGAGTAATAGCGAATGGCGACCCAAACTTCAACACGAGACTTTTATCAGCCCAGCTTCAGATCAATTTCATCAAGTTTTACAGCACTATACATGGCAACATAATCCAACTGACAGCCGACAACCCTTTCTCATTAACTTTTCCGCACAACAGCTACACCTTTATGCGGGATGCAATTTAATCTCTAAACCTTATCATTTAAATCAACAGCATTTGAAGACTGAATCTTCACAACTGCAAACACTGATCGGCTGTTCAAAGCAATCAAATAACGATGTGCTGTTCAATCAACTCTTTCGCGATGTCAATCTAAAGCTACTTCAAAAGCAAAATGCCCTGCCTGAATTCATCGTGATGAATAGCAATCAACAGACCTATATTTTTAAAGGCATACAGCGAATTGCTGATTTACGTGATTTTGAAGCAGAACAATTAACTCAAAAGACGTGGGTTCTCGTAGAGAATAAGGCTCTACCCGCCCCAATAACTCTCACATTCAACAATGGCCGTATAACATTTTTTAGTGGCTGTAATCGCATTGGCTGCAATTATGATGTTGAACAACATCCTTGGCGTTTTACAGGAGATGTATGGAGTACTCTGAAGTTCTGCCCACAATTACATCAGCAAGAGCTTCATATTAAACGTTTGCTCAGCCAACCCTTAAATTTTCACTTCAACATTATCGATAGCAAATTACAACTTAGGCTAATGAACACCTAGCAATATATCTATATTTTCTAAACCATTCCGCCATAAAAAAACCGAGGCAGAAGCCTCGGTTTTCAGTTCAACTTACGGAGAACTTAGTAAACGCCTTGAGCAAGCATTGCGTCAGCAACTTTTACGAAACCTGCAATGTTCGCACCGTTTACATAGTTCACAGTACCATCTTCTTCAGTACCGTATTTCACGCAGTTGCGGTGAATTTCTTTCATGATCGCGTGTAGACGCTCGTCAACTTCTTCGAAAGTCCAACCCAAACGAATTGCGTTTTGAGACATTTCAAGACCAGAAGTTGCAACACCACCTGCATTTGAAGCTTTACCTGGTGCATAAAGAATTTTCGCTTCAACGAATTTCTCAACTGCAGCCAAAGTAGATGGCATGTTTGCGCCTTCAGCAACACAGATTACGCCATTAGCAAGAAGAGCTTCAGCATCAGCTTCATCTAATTCATTTTGAGTTGCACATGGCAGCGCGATATCACATTTGATTGACCAAGGGCGTTGACCTTCTAAATATTCAAAACCGTGCTTAGATGCAAATTCAGAAATACGGCCACGCTTAACGTTTTTCAATTCCTTTACTTCAGCAAGAAGTTCAGTTGTGAAACCGTCTTTTACGTATACAGTACCTGCTGAGTCTGAAAGTGAAACCACTTTCGCACCCAAGTACATTGCTTTTTCAGCAGCGTATTGTGCAACGTTACCAGAACCCGAAATCGTTACAACTTTATCTTTAAAGCTGTCGCCACGAGTTTTTAGCATTTCCTCAGCGAAATACACAGTACCGTAACCAGTTGCTTCAGGACGTGCAAGTGAACCACCGAAAGTTAAACCTTTACCAGTGAACACACATGCTGTGTCATTGCTTAATTTTTTCATCATACCAGCCATGTAGCCCACTTCACGGCCACCTACACCGATGTCACCCGCTGGGATGTCAGTGTTAGAACCAAGATGACGGTATAACTCGATCATTAATGCTTGACAGAAACGCATAATTTCGCCTTCAGATTTACCTTTAGGGTCAAAATCTGAACCGCCTTTACCACCACCCATAGGAAGTGTAGTTAAAGCATTTTTGAAAGTTTGTTCAAAACCTAAGAATTTAAGAATTGAAAGGTTCACTGATGGGTGGAAACGCATACCACCTTTGAATGGACCAATTGCTGAGTTGTATTGAACACGGAAAGCACGGTTAACTTGAGTTTGACCTTTGTCATCTACCCATGAAACACGGAACTGAATTGCACGCTCAGGCTCAACAAGACGTTCTAGCAAACCGTAGTCAGCATATTGTGGGTTCTTTTCGATGAATGGCCAAAGGCTCGTCATCACTTCTTCAACAGCTTGAAGAAATTCAGGTTGGTGTTCATCACGTGTTTTAACGTAGTCTAGGAAGTCGTTAAGGCTGTTATATTTCAACACTTAATCCTCAGCAGATGTATGGATCAAAATTGATCACAATTTTGATCAAAGATATATTTTGGCGCAAAATATTAAATATCTTTTGTAACTAATCAGCAATAGTTTTTTTAAAAAATCTTTAAATTCTTTAAAGAACAGCGATTTAAATTGATTATTCAGATATTTTAGTTATAAATATTATTACTTTTAGGAATGTTTTAATGAATTATTTTGCTCATTTATGATGCATCTATAGACCCATTTTTGCGCACAGCAATTCATACTGAAACATGCTAGAATTCAACGTCCTCTTTGGTTTTTCACTGCCTTCATTTGTACTCGCGACTACCCATGACTTCTGAAATTTCCCTCATCCAACAAATTGATGCCCTATTGCCACAAACTCAATGTGGACTTTGTGGACACCGAGACGGCTGCTTACCCTATGCCAAAGCCATCAGTGAAGGAGAAGAAGCCAATAAATGTATACCCGGTGGTCAACCTGTGGCAGATTCACTAGCAGCGTTATTAAATCGTCCACACTTAACAGCAGAAGCCAGCGTTTGGCCAATCCAAAGTGATGGACGCCCGCAACGGGTTAAAGCTGTGATTCGTGAGGATGAATGTATTGGTTGTACCAAATGTATTAGTGCCTGCCCTGTTGATGCCATTATTGGCTCAGGCAAATTGATGCATACCGTCTTGACGGATTTATGTACGGGCTGCGAACTCTGCATTCCACCTTGTCCAGTGGATTGTATCGACCTTGTCGAAGAGCTTGATCAAGTGCCATCTGAAGCCGCTCGAATCGCAGAACAGAATGATTTACGTCGCCGCTACTATGCACATATTCAACGTGAGGAAAAGCGCAGAATTCATCGTAAAGGCCCAGTCGTACGTGCTGAAATTGAGACGGAACTTTTTGCCCAATTTTCGACCCAGACAGACTCAGTACCGGTCATTGAAGTCGTGGAAAAACCTGCTACGCCAGTCGTTCAACTCGATGCAAAAACCACCATTGAACTTGCAAAAATTCGTACACAAATTAAGAAATTAGAAAAACAACTGAGTGTTCGAGACGATGCAAAAAAACGTGAGTTACTCCATACGCTCACGCAACAATTAACACAACTGCAAGGGGCTTAATCATGGCGGTTAAAAAAATGACTAAGAAGCAAATTCAAACTTTTTTTGAACGCTTACGTGAGCAACGCCCCAACCCGAAAACTGAACTCAATTATAGTAGTCCATTTGAACTTTTAGTGGCTGTTACCCTATCTGCTCAGGCCACAGATGTCAGTGTCAACAAAGCCACAGACAAGCTTTTTCCAGTAGCAAATACTCCTGAAGCTATTTATGCGTTAGGTGTTGACGGACTGAAGGAATATATCAAGACCATTGGCCTGTATAACTCAAAAGCGGAAAATGTCATTAAAGCCTGCAAGATGCTCATTGAGAAGCACAACAGCATCGTTCCGAATAATCGTGCAGATTTGGAAGCCTTACCCGGTGTCGGTCGTAAAACTGCAAATGTGGTGCTGAATACTGCTTTTGGACAACCGACCATGGCAGTCGATACGCATATTTTTCGTTTAGGTAATCGTACAGGATTGGCTGTCGGCAAAAATGTTTTGGAAGTCGAACACCGACTCGTCAAAGTCATCCCCAAAGAGTTTATTGTTGATTCACATCATTGGCTGATTTTACATGGACGCTATTGCTGCATTGCCCGCAAACCCAAATGTGATGAATGTATCGTGTCTGATGTATGTAATTGGCCTGACCGTTTTGACTTTGGCGCATTAAGACCGATTAAAACCACCCAAATTGAGGATTAATCTCTTCAATTTGGGAGTTGATGAAATTTGTAAGAATCAATTGATCGAGTCGATGCTTAATTTTTATCTTGTTTTTTGTGTTTTTTATTAAGCTCTTGCTGCAGCTTTGGATGTAAGCGATATTGCTTCGGGTTCAGTTTAGCTTGCTCTGCTTCTTCCACTTGCACCTTACGCAACATTTTAAAGCTGACAAATAATAAGCCCAATAACACCGCCACAGCGATGATGACCATTATAACCAAAGCAAATTTCATAACAGATTCGCCCTAAAAGCCACATAAAAAAAGAGCCCCACTATGCAGTAGGACTCTTTGATTGTCAAAAATTCAAAAAAGTTGAATTATTTAGACTGATCTAAAATCGCGAACAAATCAGTTTGAACTTGATCGATTGGACGAAGACCATTTAATTTGTCATAAGTCGGTGCGTTTTCGCCAGAAGCTGCACGACCTTGGTAGAAACCAACCAATTGCTCAGTTTCAGCGTGGTAAGAACCTAAACGCTTACGAATTGTTGCTTCTTGGTCATCCGGACGTTGAACAAGGTCTTCACCAGTTTCGTCATCTTTACCTTCCACTTTTGGTGGGTTGTAAACGGTGTGATATACACGACCAGATGCAGGGTGTTGACGACGACCAGATAAACGTTGAACGATTTCTTCGTCAGGTACATCGATTTCAATTACATGATCGATGCTGATCCCTTCGTTTTCAAGCGCTTCAGCTTGTGGAATCGTACGCGGGAAACCGTCAAAAATGCAGCCGTTGACACAGTCAGGTTGAGCAATGCGTTCTTTTACAAGACCAATAATAAGCTCATCAGATACAAGGCCGCCATTATCCATGACGCTTTTAGCTTGTAGACCTAATTCAGTACCTTCACGAATCGCAGCACGGAGCATATCACCGGTTGAAATTTGTGGGATATCGTAGCGCTTACAGATCAACTGAGCTTGTGTCCCTTTACCTGCTCCAGGTGGTCCGAGTAATATAATGCGCATAAAAAAACATCCTCATTTTAAACATTGTATATGACGCTATGTAGTGATCTAAACCCAAGATTCAGATCATCTTCCAGCATCTAATTATAAGAAAGCCACAAACAAATGTATTGTACCCGCGATAAAACCGGTTACACCACCCAAGACAATTAAAATCCATTCGTCTTCCTGAAATGCAGGACGTAATAGATTTTGAAATTCTTTCGGTGTTAGCTCACGAATACGGTCTCTAAACATTTGAAAGATTTTCTGTGCACGGCTCGCATTAAACGCAGGGTCGCATACAGGCACCATCGTAATTTCAATTGAGCGATCGATCAAGTCTGTCTTGAGTTTTGCGTACTCTTTTGGACCTAAAGACAACTGTAATGAGGTACGAACCAGTGGAGATTCCATAATTTCATTAATATGACGTTTCACAATGCGACGGGTCTTATCTTTCTTCCCGCCATACATCATTTCGGTCATGATAGATTTTAACGTAATTAGGTCTTCTGTGACTACACTTGCGAATACATCTGAAACTTCTTCTTGGCGTTTCATAAACGCGCCTTGAACATTGTACGTTCCAATACGTGGAATCACAGGTTTAATCCAAGGGAATTTACGATCTTTAGTTAATTCAAACAATTGTAAATACTTAACGGGGTGCGGCTCAATGGGATTAAATACCATCCAGATGGCAATCCAGTTGGTCAAAAAGCCCCAGATTGCTGCCCAAAATGGAACCGTCCAATGCCAAGGCACCACAAACCAAACAACCATTTGGAAGATACCAAAGAACATCCCAATCAAGGCACTGATATGCCAAATAAAGTTGATTTCTTTTTGGCCAACTTTAAGGAACATACGTACCATCAAGAGACGATCCGCTTCCATTTGGCTCACCACCATTTCACGCATATCAACAAGTGACTCTACGTTCATGGTCAGTTCGGTCACGAGTTCTTTTAAGGTATTTGGCAGCTGTTTGTGTGCTTGGGTATAAATACGACGTTTAATCGAATACGGTAGGTTTTCCCAAAGCACCGCATTTCGGTCTAGCATGACTTCATCAATCAAATGTTCAAGCTCAAAGCCAACTTGTTCACCAATGATGCGCGCCATGTCCTCAGGATCCATTGCTTCCAAAAACTCACGCAAGGAACCCAATTTAGACAATGTATTATCCGTAATAATGCCAGAAATACGTCCAGCTTTTCTTGGCACAATCCCCTGCCATCCCACGGGTAATCGACCTAAATGGAATCCCCAGAAAGTAATCGGGTAAAACACCATTTTCAGTGCCATCCAAACGTGTGCCCAGGTAACGAATGCGGTAACGGGGATAATACTCAGCACAGCCCAAAAATCGGGACGTTGCAAAAAGGTTTGCCACAATTCGTTAACGTACTCAAGCATGCATAACTTCCATATTTAATTTTATTCAGTGAGTGCGGTTATAAAATAAAGTTGATTATTTTCACTACAAACCAAAACTTAAAGTATATGAGATTTGTAGTCTCGGTTCGGTTTCCACAATCACATTACCTGATTTGTCTTCTAATTTTTCACCCGCCCCCAAGCCTACACTAAACGTACTAATACGCTCGGCACTCAACATCACATAAGCAAGATCGATACCACCACCTAAACGCGCTTCATCTTCACCATCTACTTTCTTAGAGTCGATGTGACCCGCATAAGCTCCGATATAATAACCATTTTTATCTTTGCCAGTGAAATGAACTGGGTAACGAAAGCCGACTTGCCCACCAGGTGTTTTATCATCGTTCAAGAAAACACCAGCTTTTGCATAGGCAATGCCATATGGGTTTACCCACTCACCATTCACGTGAATAATTTTTTGAGTAAAACCTGCTCCAACATTCCATGGTTGATAACCCTTACTTGTTAACTTTGCCTCAGGTAAAAATGAATTGTCATTGGCATGTGCGATGCTTCCGAGCATCATAAATGCAAGCAATGGATATAATTTATTCATTGTTTTCACAAACTTCCTTAGTATTATTTTTTGGAATATTCCTTTTTTATACGTTTCGACTTTAGCAGAATAATATGAACTGTTATACACAAAGCCCCATATTTTTCATGTCTGCAAAGTCAAAATTTGACATACTCCCACCACTTTCGACTAGCTCAAGTGGGGGATTCTAAAAGCAAAAGCTTTTAGGTGACTTCCTTGCGGATTTCGCTTGCTTTCTGCTTCAAAGGGCGACCTTTACCGCATCTTCCCT
>NZ_VOYN01000068.1:0-14624 GCF_013420275.1 Acinetobacter sp. YH01020 | reverse complement strand
AGGTAAATCACGCCAAGGACAGCCTGTTCTAATTCGAAATAAAATCGCTTCAATAAAATTCCGTAAATTTAATTTGAGATAAATATTAAAGTGACGGAAAATAGCAAGTAACTTGGACCAGTGTTGAGCATTTAGCATTGTTCGAGGCATAGCGAGTGTAAAATTGGGTTTGGCGATTTAATTTTACTATCTCGCTATTTTTTTAATCAACAAATGTCAACAGACCCTATTGTTTTAACGCTAAAAATAACTTACCTGTGCAGAAAAAATGATGACAACATTACTCATTGATGCATTAACAATATCTGAAGGCCGGTTTAAAAAAAAATGCCCTGTTTTAGTTCTGAAAATGATGTTACTCAATGAGGAAACGAGCAGGTTTTCAGAAGAAATTAAGAATCAAGCATTACTACTGCTCGCGATATATCGTAAGTTGCTGCTTGCTGTCGATCGGGATTTATTTAATGTAAAAACTCTAAAGAACAGTGTGAAAAGAAGACACTGGGCTAAAGTGGATAAAGCACAGAATAAGATGGTGGTTGCAAAGCAACTTCGACTAAAGCATTTAGATCTAGAAGAAATGATTTTATTTTTAAATACACAGCATTTTTTAAAACAGCTGCCGATTTTCTTTGTTCAAAAATTGGTTGATTGGGCACCACCGGTGGTGAGTGGTAATTTTTTAATCGAAAATGTTTTGGTAGGCTATATCGCCCAAAAGATTTTGCCATTAGAAAGAATTAAAGTAAAAGAGCTTGGCAAGTCTTTGCAACCATATTTTCATTTAGCTGACTTTTTTGTATTTTTACCTCAATTGGAGGAACTTTATCAAAAACATCAGCAGCAAATTGTTTGTGCGGCACCAACTGCAGAAGTTGCTTTGGCTTTAACAGACTTGAAGAAGGCGTGGATTTATCGTATTCGGAGTAGTTCATGAATAGGTATTTGGAGCAGCTCCTAGAATGGATTAATCAGAATGAAAATATAGAAGAACAACAACTGATCCAAGCATTATTTTTGTTGCGTGCACACTATAGCTTAGCTGGCATTGTTGTCATTTGTCAGCGAATCTTCACATTGATTGCGGATGATGAATTACTAGAATTTCGTGATGAGCTTAATACGTTAAAGATCATTAGTAGATTACAGGATTCTAGTAAATATCCACATTTTTTCTCAGAAACAACAGATAGAAACAAACATAAACTCACGCCATTGCGTCCATACACTGGAGACAGTGGAATTTGTGACTTGCTATTAATTCAAGCAGGAATAAGTCGAAATAATCAGTCTTTTGATACTGTAATCACGTGGTTTTTAGAGCAAATCTTTTACTTTCAAAAAAACGTACATACTCTAGAAATTTATAGTAATTATTTAAGTGGTGATGGAAGCATAAAGCTGAAAGCTCAAAAGGGATCTCGTGTGTATAATGCCTTTTTAGCGATTAGGCAGTTGGGTGATCCAAGTCATGAGGATATTTTAGAACGAGTCAAAGACTTAGTGACTCAAAACGAACCGGAACAATGGATTCGTTCGATGTCAGCTGGTTCTGAAGATAAACGATTAAATGAAGTTTTTTATGCATTAAAACTGTTTTTATCACAAATTTGGGATAATAATCGATTAAAAAATAAGAAGAAACGCCGAGAATTTTTACACCGTATAGGGTTAAAGCATCAAAAACTTATCTTGCAACGATACGGCTCATTAAGTATTGCCATCCAACCTTTGCAGGAGATTGATGAGATTCATCGTGGTCTGATTTCTGAAGTATTTGCGGATGATGAGATTGAAGAAGATGAAACACCATTGGAGCCATTGTTTACACTTTTTTTGGCAGAACAATCCGATTTAATTCGAGGGCTTTATGCATCTAAGTCTATTTTTCAGCATGTTGAAGCTACAAATGTTGGTTTAGTTTGGACAAAATGGCGATTGTCATTAAATTCGATTCAACAAGTGTTGAGGCTCTGTCAACCATCTCCGGCGGATAGCAGCTTAATTTTACGCGCAAAATTAGCTTTAATATTGAGTTTACTCACTGGACGTTCGGTTACTGAATTAACAGCGCCGTGTTTTAGTCAAAATACTGATCAGAATAATATTGCTATTCAGTATGATCATACTTTATCTGCATATGTATTGAGTGTTTTAGCAGGGACACCGACACTCAAAACAAAGCCAGAAGATTCTAAATTTCATGTGCCATGGACTAAGAAATTACATTTGGTTTTACCAAGTGAGCTCAATGATTTGGTGAATCAAGTCAAAAATCTTGGGATTAGGACCCGTCAACTGGCAGTTGAACGCGAAGTTAGAAGATTAATTAACAGTGTACCTCAAGAGCTAGAAGTCAGCCTCAAAAGCATTCGAGATATTCTTCCACGGTTGTTATATGAGCATAGCCAAGGTGATTTAGCTGTCGTTAAAGCAGTGACTAATGAATCAGGTCGAAATTATGATAACTTGATTCATTATGCCTCTTTTGAACAGAAGAAACTTGAGCAATTATGGTCTGATTGTTTAAGAACGATAAAAATTGATATTCCTCAATACATACACACTTCAAGTGAACGCGTGGGTAGCCCGATTGGAATAAAGATTGTTGAAATACAAAATGAAATTACACGAATAAAAAACAGAATAAATCAGGCTTATGAACAGAAAAATTGGCAGGTGCTCTTTGATAACTTAACGTTGTATACAGCATTGTGGATGAATCTTGCAACTGCAGGACGAGGAATTAAGCAACCCTTTCCAAAGTGGATCAGTCAGCCCGGATGGGCATTGATTCAAGATAAACATCATCAAGATGAATCAACCGATCGTTATGTACCATTGACGCCAGCGTTGATCAAACAGATTCAAGGTTTACGTGGTTTGATGCGAATGCTGGGGGAGCAAGTTGAACCACGTGTTGATTTATCATCTTATGCTCTGCAACTTTTTGATTCTCATCAGATTGAAGGTTTAGTTAGAAATTGGGCACGGAAGTTGGTTCGCTCTGATCATAATCAGTTACCTGGACGGTTCAAGGACGCTGGACTTGGGCACTGGATACGGGGGCGTCATCCATGGGATATGTTATCAGTATTTCCTGTATCAGTTTTTAAACAACAGTGGCTTGATGTACAAGAAAACCTGCAAAAACAATTAGGTTTCGAATGTTTTGAAGGTTTTGATTTTTTTAAAATCAAGCATATTCCAACATTTGTTTTAACCCAAGAGACTAAAACAGCTCAAGTAGAGACGAAGCCGAGAATACAATATTCAGAAAATGATGTAAAAGAATGGCTGAAAAACTCAGAGTATGAGTCCTATTTTCCGTTGATTTTTGAGGAAAATCCTGAGCCACAAGTAGCTTTAGAGCTTGGACATCTATTAGCTTCCCATTTAGCTAAAAATACAAACATTGATTTGCCAGAAGCGATCAAGGCATATTGTGCTTATATTCGCGATAAAACGAAAATTCCTTTATTCGTTCAACTTCCTCAAAAAGCTAATCGTACATGGCTGACATCTGAAAATAGTTTTAGTACATGGTGTTATATTGAACAAAACTTACTTGATCTTATTCAGAAGGATTTAGAACATTTACCTGAACATCAAAATTGTGATGTTGAAATAGGACGTTTGCTAGTTGTACTCTCCATGTATTCACAACTGTGCAGAGTGAGCCATTTACAAGCGATGTTGGAGTTTATTGCTTCTGATCAACATATAGTCGCTATGGGGAATAGTCGGCTCGTTGAACTGACAGTGAATAATGATAGATCTGTGACGAAGATACGCCGTACAGTACTGTTAAGTCCTTATGTCTCGACGTTGATTTTAGTAGGCCGACAGTATCTACAGCCCCGATTAAAAGAGATTTTAGCACAGCCAAGAAATCAACAAAGAACGGCTTGGCAAAAGTGTTTTAATACATATTTAAAACAAATAGGGGTTAAGTCAACTCTATCGTTAGCTCAATGGTTGAAAGCTTTACAGCAAAATGTGATGTTAAATAGTACTCCGTTGATTGCAGGTTACATATCAGGCCAAGTCTTGACTGAAGATCTTTCAATAAATGAATTATTACGCTTATCCGAATATGAAAAATTAACCACAGGTTTAGATAGCACTGAGCCAGAAAGTGAAATAGAAATAGGCGATGAGCAACTACATTTGTCTGATATTTTAGCGATGATTCAGCAACTAAAAGGTGAGTCTAGATCAAGCATTTGGCTTAAACAGCTTGCCAATAATAAAACGAATCACTATTCAGTCAATTTATTAACGTGCTTTGTGCAATGGTTGATTTTACGCTGTGATGCAGAAGAGTTAAGTCTACAGAATCGAAATATGATTCATCTACATTTGGCCATCGTCAGTGCAGGTGTATTGGGGTTTTCAGAAGATTTAACAAAAGATAGCCAGATTGATGAAGATGTGTTTCAAAAATGGATGGAGTTGACGCAAGAGCATTTTCCACATCGCAAGCATCTCGCTGCGTGGAATCGCTTTAGGGATTTTTTAATTCAGTTAAATGATGATCGTATAAGGTTACAAAAGCGTACAGCGCATCAAGCAAGTGCTAAAGTTTTTTCAAAAAATGAAGTGCGGCAGATCGTTCAAATATTACAATCTGTAGAATCTGGGGTGAATGATGCTGCTTTACGCCTAGAGATTCAGCGTCATTTTCGTTTATCTGCGGCGATGGGTGTACGCCGTTCAGAGGCGCTTCATTTACGGCCCTTAGATATTGATGAGGATATGCTCAGAATTCGTCCTTATGGTGAGCATCAGTTAAAAACACTTGGATCAGAACGTGTTGTTCCGATGAATTTATTAAGTCAGACGATTCAAAATGGATTAAATGATATTTATAAGAATAAAAAATATTCGATATTAATGTCTGATGAGAATAGTGAGCATAGGCCTTTTTTTGCTCAAATATCTCAAATATTAAAGAAAGTCACTGGAGATGTTGATCTCAGCTTACATCATTTAAGACATACGTTTGCAAGTACATATACTTTAAAGTGTTTGCAAACAGTGGTGGATTTTAAAGCGCTCACGATAGAATTGCCATGGCTACAAAATTGGATGCCATCGAATGAGCAATTTAATACGCTAGTAGGCAATGAAGGACAGGTTGGGCAAGGGATTAAGGCGATTAGTCGAGTGCTTGGACATTTACATGAATCGACAACATTAAAGCATTATGTTCATATCTTATTTCTGGCTACTTATGCCTATAGCATGCAACAACAGCAACCCAATTTACATACTGCATTTTTTAAGCGAGTCATGAGTCGGAGTAATTTATTCAGGCATTTCCAAGCGATTCATCAACAGAATGGTAATCTAAAATATGAGTTGAGAGACACCATCGAAAAATATGTACTCAAAAAAAGACAAAGTCAGAGGTGGGTCATCTATGCTCAAAAAAGAGGGAATTCGACTGGAAAAGTAATTAAACACGAATTATTTCAAAAGTTTGAAGATATTGAGCGGTATCTTATTTCTGGGCAGGGGCAGCCACGATTAGATATTGAGTCCTGGAAGAAAGCTTTAATTATGATGGCAAACATTCCGTCAGGTAAACGTGGTTCAAATATAGGAAGACATCCATTATCGACACAAGGAAAGTTAGCACGTTTGCCTGAATTACTCAGTGCTGTAGATTTTAATTCTGCACAAGAGATTTTAGAGCGATTTGATTATTTAGAACAAAACCAATCAGAAACTTATAATTGGTTAATAAAAAAATGGTTGTATGAAAGTAATGTAACAAAAGTATTGATGCATTTTACGGCAGAGGATGAACCTATGCTTTCAATCCTTACAGAACATCAGTTTTTTCCGATAGTGATGAAACATAATAAATATGATTATTTTAGAATTATGTCTCAACAAGCGTCATTAAGCGCCGTGCGATGGGTACTAGCATGGTTGAGTGTACGATATTTGGTGATTAGAGATCATATCAGAATTTAAGTAAATATGACTTACGCACGCTTTATTACATAAAGTTTTGAAAGACAGCGCTACCCTAATTGAGCTAAATTCAAGTGACAATTTGGGTATAAGTGCAGCCAAATTCTGTGAATTTGTTCAAGACAGCTACGTGTGCATAAATATCATTTACCTGACTACATCATACCTTGCATTTAATATGCTGCTAGAAGCCGTTTGACATACTCCCACCACTTTCACGATGTTCAAGTGGGGGATTCTAAAAGCAAAAGCTCTTAGGTGACTTCCTCACGGATTTCACTTGCTTTCTGCTTCACAGGGCGATCTTTACCGCATCTTCCCTCGACAGACAAAACGGTGTGTCCCACCGCTAAAATGTTGCGAGAAGCATTAATATCTGCATTCTCGCTAAAGCCACACTCGACACAACTAAAGTTTGCCTGAGTGAGCCTATTTTCTTTTGCAACGTGACCACATGAACTACAAGTCTGACTTGTATATTTAGGGTCAACTTTAACGAGTAAACCACCTCGCCATTGCTGTTTGTACACCAACATATTAACAAGCATTGACCAACCTTGATCCAGGATTGATTTATTTAAGCCGGACTTGGCTTTAACATTCTTTCCTTTTTTCTCGATTGAGCCTTTCGCTGACTTCGACATATTGGCTACTTTTAAGTCCTCAACTACGATCATTGCGTGGTTTTTGCTGAGCGTTGTGGTGACTTTGTGCAAGTAGTCATGCCGAATATTGGCAATATGATGGTGTAATGTATTGATCTTGAGATTCAGCTTTTTCCAATTTTGACTGAACTTGTTTTTCTTTCTCAGCTTGCGCTGAAGCCTAGCCAACTTTACTTGATTGGCCTTGAAACTATTGATCGGGTCGAATACTTGACCACTAGACGTTGTAATTAACTTTTTAATACCTAAATCAATGCCAATGGCTGATTTCGATGGATGGACTGGTGCTTCTACCGTATTTTCAGCACCAAATGACACATACCATTTCCCGACATGCTTGGAGATTGTGACGTTCTTAATCTCACCCACAATATTTTGTGATTTTCTGAATTTCACAACGCCAATGTCATTAGGTAACTTAACTTGGTTGCCTTTAACCCAACAGTATCTATTGAATTGAACAATACGAATGGAATCACAGCCATTAGATTTCTTTTTGAATCGTGGCATGAGTGGTCTAAGTTGGACTTCACGACCATCAGGCAATTTAAAGAATCTTGGTTTTTTGGCTTTAAATGGTTTTTGCTTTAACTTGGCTTGTTCTTTCGGGTCAAAGAACTTCCCCCAGGCATCACCAAGATCACGCACTTTTTGTTGAAGTGAAACGCCATTTGAACTATTTTCTAGAAAAGCACACTCAGGTTTTTTTCGTAATTCAGGAATTTTATTGACTAAATTAACTTTGTTGATTCGCTCATTATTAGCAAGCATCTCGAACGATACAGCTAAAATTTGATTCCAAACAAAACGTGCAGAGCCAAGCAACTTGTTTAAAACAAGCTCCTGCTCTGCATTAGGCTCAAGCCTAAATTTATACGCTTTGTTGATTTTCATAAATGAGTATGTATGTGTTAATATAATCAAATGCTATCATTAAACGAACAATCAAACAATGACTGAAATCTATAAAAACCGCCATTCAGCCTTTAACTTACACGTACACTTAGTATTTATTACAAAGTATAGAAAGAAAATTCTAAATGATCTACATCATAAGTATTTTAGTGAGTGTGTAGCCGAAATATGCAAAGATTTTGATGCAGAGCTAAAAGAATGTAATGGTGAGGCTGACCATGTTCACATGCTTATTCAGTACCCACCAACTGTTCAGCTTAGTAAGTTGGTGAATAATTTAAAATCGGTAACAAGCAGAAGAATGCGGAATGAATTTTTAGATTTACGTGGTAGTTATGCAAAACCTGTTTTATGGTCACGATCTTATTTTGCAGGGTCGTGCGGTGGTGCGCCCTTAGATATTATTAAGAAATACATTCAAAACCAACAAGGTTAAAATCTGTGAAATTCACCTCCACCCTGACTGTCGGGTGGAGTCCTCTTTCACTTAAAGATAGCATCCTTCCTTGTGCAAATAGCCTAAGCATATATCGTTCAACCTAAGGGGCCTAGGAATCAGCGACTTTGATTTGTTCTTTGCTTTCAATTTGATCCATATGTTATCGATTTATATTTTTTTATTTAAAAATGAATAAAAAAATTCTAATTCGGTTTGACCAAAGAAAAAGATACCCATATGATAATTACGTTACAGCAAAATCTGTAATCGGGCGTGGAAACCTGAAAATTACTACAGAAGCATTAAAACCGCTTTAGCGGTTTTTTGTGCTTATTATGCTTAGTTTGCCATTATGGTAGGCCAGGCAGGGCAGTCTATGACTGGCCGTCTTCTGTAGTGCGGTATTTCCACCCCTGTTTGGTCTACCTCCATCTCGTGGAAAAGATGGTTGTAGATAGTGAACTCTAAACTACAGGTACTAAACATGAAGATTTTATTATCTAATCCCCCCATTTCTCTTAGGTTTCTTTTGTTAGCGCTGACTGAATATTGACGGTCATTTAATTCATCGCTTTAACCAAATCGAACTATATACACTTTCAAATTTCGTACTTGAGCGAAAGTAGGACAGTGTTGTCTGGAGAAAATAAAAATGGGTCCAACACGATTATTGACCAATATTATTCAGCGTAAAGTTATGTTGCCAGAAGAAATGTCACCTTCAATGCAGCGTGACAATTTTGAAGTGGCACTGACTGATTTTGAAAAGCATCCAATCATCAAATGTTTATTTAAGGCGGATAACCAGCGTTCTACGGAATGTTGGAGCGTGCAAGAAATTGCAAACTTTATTGAGGATTGCACAGAAGATCAAAACATCAATTTATGCATTTTGTATTGGAAAGATATACACGGCAATATTTACATTATTGATGGAGCACATCGTCTTTCCTGTATCTATGCGTGGATTAATAGATATTTTGCGGATGAGCAAGTCACTCAAGCACCTAATTTCAATGATCCACAAAAACAAGATATTCGTTACCTCCGCAATTATTTAGGAGATCTCGCTGATTTTCAAAAAATTTGTACTGATGCCGAATTCGCAGAAAAAAAATCGAAATTAGGCGATATTAAAATCAGTTTCAGGCAGGTACTGGGAACTCCGGAAGATGCGCGACGGGTATTTCAATCGATTAACTCAGATACTAAACGTTTAGATAAATATGAGGAATATCACCTAAGAAATCGCGGTAGTGACGCGTATTATGCGATCTATGCCTGTTGTTATATCAATGACAATAAATCTAACCTAGAAGAGCTCCAATATACACGTTTAAATGAGTTGATTGAGTTAGGGGAGAGGATCCACCAGCTACTTTTTTCGACCATTTTATTAGACAATGAAATGAGTCATGGCAAAAAAATTGGCTTGGTCAATGAGCTGATGAATATCATTGCGGGTGATCAGATTCATAATATTATGAGTCTGAATCAGGGGGAGCGCGTTGAAAACCTAATGTCGCATCTGTTGACTATTCTTTGCAGAATAGCGACGCCTGTAAAAAATGCTGGGGTTCCGAGTTTGGGCTTACATCCATACTTATATTTTTATAAGGATCAGCGTTTTCAGATTACTTCTTTTCTTGCATGGTTTTCAATTGTGTATGAAATTCATGAAAGCCGCATGCAGATTCATCATCGAACGATTAGTTTCAAGGACTTCACCCGGGTACGCCGTAGTATTGAGTTCTTGATCGCCAATTTCCCCGTGGCGACCACCGAAACGGTCGGCAAGTTCGGCAGTGGTATCAAGGGCTATGATCGGCTACAAATTGTCTATAAAGCCTTTATTTGCTTAAGCTTGGAAATGGATGTTGATCTTGATGATGAGAAATGCCTGAATACCTTTATTCTGTCCATGTCTAAGGCCTTCAAGTACATAAACTTTAACGAGTTCTATGTCGAAAGGTTTTTGGGTGGTTATGATGATGCAGTAGTCAAGAATGTGGTGGGATATGTGGAGTCGATTAGTCCAATTTCTCGGTCAAAGCCAAAGGCCTTTTCGGCATTAACCAAGAGTCTGCTTAAGCACAATTTTCTGGTGGGTAATCATAACTTTTGCCTCATTTGTGATGGATTGATCTATCTTGATTCTACTGAATCGGATCATAGGATTGCCAAAGCCGTAGGTGGGCAAGGCGTTCTAGAGAATGGCCTGCTAGTTCATCCCATCTGTAATAGGATGAAATCAGATCTGAGCCTGGAAGAGATTAGAGCGGATTTGTTTGGTGAATTACTGTATTGAGCAGCAGAGGGGGTAAATTAATTTTCTAAAATTTATCAATGATTTAACTTTTGATATATTCAGCCAATGTGGTTGTTTTTAATTCACTTTAGAATCACAACCAGAAACTAGCTGTAGTTTCTGAATGACCGTCAAGGTCCTTAGTTTCGCCCATAGATTCCCTCTGTGGGCTTTTTTTTGATCAAAAATTGTATAGATGCCCTAAAATAAACCTTTTAGCATTTCATAAGCAATGAGGATTAAGGCTGAGACCATCAGCACAACAAAAATGAGTTCCACTCTAGTTAACATATTAATTCCTTTTACTTTTCACTTAATTTATATAGCAGTTAACTCGTAGCATCAATGAAATAACATAACATGGAAAATAATCAAAAAGACAGAATTTGGATTTTGATCAGATCTGCTGTTTACATGCTTCTACAGCAGCTTTGAATGTTTCACTTAACCTTTAAACTTTTCTTAAAACTAAATATATTTACATATACATTCTAAAATTTGATAGAATTTATTAAAACTTTAGATTCTAAGTGTAAATAATGAGAAGCGCTAATATTCGACGTGATGGCTACTTAAAATTTCTGAATACATGGCAAGACCGTGATGTCATTAAAGTACTTTCAGGTGTGCGTCGCTCTGGAAAATCCACCTTATTGGCGATGTTTCAACAAGACCTAAAAGCACAGGGTGTACAAGCCGAAAACATCATTGCCATCAACTTCGAATTTATGGAATTTGAAGAACTCACCGATTACCGTAAACTACATGATTATGTATTGTCCAAAGTTGATAAAAGTAAAAAAAACTATGTTTTTTTAGATGAAATACAACATGTTACAAATTTTGAGAAAGTAGTCGACTCTTTATATGTTCGGGATTATATCGATTTATATATTACAGGTTCAAATGCATTCTTTCTAAGTGGAGAACTTGCGACGTTACTCACAGGACGCTATATCGAGCAACATGTTTTACCCTTGTCATTCCAAGAGTTTAAACAGTGGCATATTGAAAATAATCCGATCATCCAACAATTATCCAATCGTGATTTGTATGCCATGTACACGCGCAGTAGTTTCCCCTATACGCTTGCCATGACCAGCCAGCAGGAAACCTATGATTACTTGCAAGCGGTCTATGCCAGTGTAATGTTTAAAGATGTTATTCCCCGTTTGAATACGGCCGATATTAACTCTCTCGAGCGTGTCGCAAGATATTTGGCAAGCGTGACAGGCTCACCCATTTCCATCAATAAAATTAAAAATACCTTTGTTTCAAGTGGGGTTAAAATCTCATTTGAAACAGTAAAACGCTATATTCAGGGCTTACAGGACAGTTTGTTATTTTATAGTGCCGCACAATTTAAAGTACGCGGGCGTGAGTTATTACAATCCTCTGAAAAATACTATTTAGTTGATGTCGGATTGCGCCGGATTATGTTGCCTGATGCTAATGCTGATCAAGGTCATATCTTAGAAAATGTAATTTATCTTGAGCTTGTCAGACGAGGTTATACGGTCTATGTAGGGCGGGTTGATGAATATGAAATTGATTTTGTTGCTGTCGATACTTTACAGAATTTAACTTATTATCAGGTGGCATTAGAAACGCTCAATGAGGAGACACTCAGCCGAGAGTTACGTCCATTACAGAAAATTTCTGATTCGTATCCCAAGTATTTGCTTACCTTAGACACGATAGGGACTGAAGCGAATTATAATGGTATTGTAAAAATGAGTGCTCTCGATTGGTTGCTATCTGAAAATAAGTAAAGTTGAGGGTAGACATGGATACTCTTATTTATTAATTAAAAATCAAAGACTTTTCAGCATCATTCAAGAATGTATTCAAGCATAATTTCTGCTCCAATTGTGATGGATCGATTTACCTCGATTCGATTGAGTCAGACCCTCATGATTGAGCCAGAGTCGCTTACTGAAAGTAGCGAGAATTGCGCTGGAGTTTCTGAAGGATATTAATTCCTTAGTTTGCCCATTCATCCATGTGGGCATTTTTTTTGATCAAAATACAATGCTGTTCTTGCTAAAAAATGACGGCACCTACAATAAAACACAATATTCCAAAAATAATCCAAGGCCAGATCTTTGTCTTCGGTTGTTCTAAATTCTGAGGATTATATTCCGTGTGTTCTAGCGATGTCGGTTGTGGAACACGGGTCTTTTTAGAGTAAGGCTGGTGTTTAGAGTAAGATAGTCCCGTACCTGGAATGCCGACACTGGTTCGCGTACCTTTTTTCCCAATATTTAGAGAAGCACCAGGTTTGCCAATGCTGGCACTGCTGATGCCTTTATGGGTCAGATTAATTTTAAAACCCGGGAATAATTTAATACTTTTACGAAATCTAAAACCCATATTGCTCTCATTCTAAAACTTAGCTCAATTCACGCGCTATACCAGGATCCATGATCTGCTAGAGATCGTACTTTGACGGCTATCATCAGGATACTAGTATATTTTTTATCTTTAATCGAGCGTAAGACCCCCACCGACAGTGAGGTGGTGGATATAAGCGAGTGGCGTAAGCCATAATAAAGCTAATATTTTCTTGGATATATCACCAATTTCTGATACAGTTATTTATTAATAACTCTTTCCTAAACAATGGTTTAATGAAGATTTCACAACATTGCAAGTTTAGGCTTTTGCCTAATCAAGAACAGGAAATATTGCTTAATCAAGCAATCGGTTCTGCTCGTTTTGTGTGGAATCAAATTCTCGCTAAATCATTTGAAATGTTCGCTAAAGATGAATTTATTCGCTATGAAACCATTGAGAAAAACTTAGTACCACTCAAGAAAATACCAGAGTTCTCTTTTCTTGGTGATACCTATTCAGCTTGCTTACAGCAAAAAATCCGTGATCTTGCTACAGCATGGAAGAAGTTCTATAACGCCAAAGAACAAGCGAAGTTGAAGCAAAAACCATTCAAACCTAAAAAACCAAGATTCTTTAAATTAGCTGATGGTAGCGAGGTTCAGCTTCGACCACTCATGCCACGCTTTAAGAAAAAATCTGATGGTGAGCAATCGTTTAGACTTCCGTTTCAGGATTGTGATGTTGTCGGTGATCGCGTTTCTTTGCCTAAAAAAACAGGTTGGATTAAGTTTAAAAAATCACAGGAAATTGTTGGCAAAATCACAAGTGTCACGATTAAGAAAATTTGTGGGCTTTGGTACATTTCATTTTGTACTAATCGTGAGGTCGAACAACCTATCCACCCATCAAAATCAGCCATTGGCATCGACTTGGGCGTTAAAAAGTTAATCACAACCTCTAGTGGTCAGGTATTCGACCCGATCAATAGCTTTAAAGCCAATCAGGTCAAGTTAGCTAGGCTTCAACGCAAGTTGAGAAAGAAAACCAAATTTAGTCAAAACTGGAAAAAACTGAATCTAAAGATCAATAAATTACACCATCATATTGCCAATATTCGGCATGACTACTTGCACAAAGTCACTACAACTCTCAGCAAAAACCACGCAATGATCGTAGTTGAGGACTTAAAGGTAGCCAATATGTCGAAATCAGCGAAAGGCTCAATCGAGAAAAAAGGAAAGAATGTTAAAGCCAAATCGGGCTTAAACAAATCAATTCTTGATCAAGGTTTGTCGATGCTTGTCGATATGTTGGAGTACAAACAGCTATGGCGAGGTGGTTTGCTCGTCAAAATTGACCTTAGATATACAAGTCAAACGTGTAGCTCATGCGGTCATGTAGCGAAAGAGAATCGACAAACTCAAGCTAAATTTGAGTGTGTTGAATGTGGCTTTAGCGAGAATGCGGATATTAACGCTTCTTGCAATATTTTGGCGGCAGGACATGCCGTTTTGTCTGTCGAGGGAGGATGCGGTAAAGGTCGCCCTGTGAAGCAGAAAGCAAGTGAAATCCGTGAGGAAGTCACCTAAGAGCTTTTGCTTTTAGAATCCCCCACTTGAGGTAAAACGAAAGTGGCGGGAGTATGTCAATAAAATCATTGTATTATATGTTTATGCAACAAACCCTAAATAAAATATATCGCAAATAAACCAATTTTCCTTTCAGGAACGACTTTGTTGCGCAAATATCTTGATCCTAGCCAAAATAATGGACAGCACGTCCCTCTAAAGATAACGTAACTTTAATCTTTGGAGATCCAAGAAATGGTTATCTTGCGAAGCAGTGCTTCTTGTATCTTGATTGATATAGTGATTAGCTACCACTATACGCAAATTGTAGAGTTTGGAGTGCTGCTAAAATCTTAAATTTGAACCTGAGATAAAACCTACAATTTGCCCTTATCCCTCATACAACT
>NZ_VOYN01000067.1:0-14844 GCF_013420275.1 Acinetobacter sp. YH01020 | reverse complement strand
ACTGGGTAATCTTGGTGTCTTTCTTGCTGCTTTGATTCACTCTAAAGACTGAATGTTTGTCGCTGTAAAACGCTAAAGGCTTACCGTGCTGTTCGACATATAAACGTGTTGAAATCATATAGTCAAAAGTTGATTCTGACTCACAGAAGCGTAAATGCTGTAATTTGCCTGTGGCATCATCAATGAACACCAGTAGACAGCATTTAGCAGCGCGTCCTTCAAACCAGTCATGGTGTGAGCCATCAATTTGGATCAGTTCACCAAAGCAATCCCGGTTGTAACGAGGCTGATACGGGCGTTTCAGGCGCTTGGATCGAGGAATCCATAAGTCAGCTGCAATCATCCAGGAACGCAGGGTTTCTACTGAAAGATCGAGTCCATGTACGGTGGTGAGCTTTTCATGCGCTAAAGTGGGCCCGAAACCATGGAGTTGGTCAGAAACAATATTGAGGCATTTGAGTCTGAGTTCTTCAGGAAGTTTGGAATTGCTGATTTGGCCACGACCGGCATGGGCTAATGCAACTGGACCTTGGGCTTTGTATTTCTGCAGTAAGCGTCTGATCTGACGTTCTGAAATATGAAGTAGCTGAGCAGCATGGGATTGAGTTATGCGTTGATCGCAGATTTCCTGCAAGACCGACAATCGTTTAAGTTCTTTATCCGACATAGACACCAACATATCAAACCGTCCGCTAAGGAAATTGCAGAAGTGCATATTCTAAAAGCGGACATTTTTACTTTGGAGAAACTGGACATTTCTATTTTGGAGTTACATTTTGATTTCGCATAATCGCCATTATGTTAAATTAGATAAGGAATACTAGGCATCATAATTTTCAGTTAATCCTAGAGGATATTCATAATTTTGTAAGTCATATTGGAGGTGCTAGTTCGAGTGGAGCAAAATAAAGTGCAAGCTATAAGATACGATTCTGGCAGTGTGTCATTGAAGGTGATAAATGAGTTTGAGGAGAAATTTAAAATAAAGTTCCCTAATTCTTTCATAAAACTTATTTCAATGCATAACGGAGTCAAGTTTTTAAATAATAACTTCAATTATTTAGATGATGAAAGTCAGGATAATGAATCAAGTATTAGCTTTTGCAGTTTTGGCGAGGTAAATGCCACAAAAATTGATGATTTTCAAGATTATGATGTCTATGGTGATGAAAAAATTATTAGTTTTGGTCTTAATGGAGGTGGAGATTATATTGCTTTTGATTATCGCAAAAACCCCACGACTGATGAGCCACTGGTGGTAATTATGTATCATGATGATTATGTAGAAGATGAAAATGGTGCTAGTAAGATGCGTGTTATAAAAGTAGCAGATACTTTTGATGATTTTTTAAGTATGTTACATGAGTAATTTTTCCATAAGTTAAGCTTTCCTAAAATTAACATAATACACCTTATGCGAAGTCAAAAATGGGAGCCTTAAGCTCCCATTTTTACTGTATTTTTTTGAAAATTTCGTATAACTGCCATTATGTTAAATGACTCAATTACTATCATCAAAAGTGGCATTAATTCTATCTACAGTCCATTTTACTGTAGTGCCATCTAAGTAAAAAAAATCTCTATTTAAAATATCATCTTCAAAAATTAAGCCATTACTATCTAGCTTTCCTTCTTTTAAATATCCAATAACCTCATATCTTAGACTATCATCTATTTGCTTAATTTGATGGGGACAATGTACTTCTTCAATAATGTAATCATCAAGAATAGTAGCTTCTAAAGCTATAAGGTAATTTTTTTTGAGATCAATACATGAGGGCATTGAAGAACTAAATACCTCTAGAATTTCATTGCGAACCTTAACTTTTAGAATAAATTCGAGATCCTCATTACATTCTATGATTTGAGCTATATATTTCACTTCAATTAAGCCTTTCTAAAATTAACATAATGCACGTTATACGAAATTTAAAAAAAGCATTATCTTTATGATATTTAAATGAATTTTAAAATCTCGTATAATCGCCATTATGTTGAATTGCTGTAAAAACCTTAATGCCATAGAGCTAAATATGTATGCAAAATAAGCTTGATAACATCATTCAAGAATTAAAAGAACTATCTAAGAATAGTCGTTTAAACATAGGGTTACCTGATGATACTCTCATATCTAGCTATGAGAAAAAAATTGGTTTTATTTTTCCAAAAGATTATAAAAAAGTTTTGAAAGAGATTAGTAATATCTTTTATGGAACAATTGAATTGGCATCTCTTACAGATGACGAAGAATACGATCGAAGTCTCTCTCAAATATTAAATGATGCTAGGGAACAAGGTTTACCAGGAGATTGGCTACCTATCTGTGAAGATAATGGTAGTTATTATTGCCTATCTCCTAATCATAAAATTAAATATTGGACAGCAGATGGATATAGTGATGAGCAGTGGGAAAATTTAGCAGATTGGATTAAGCAAGTTTGGATAGATGGCAATTAAGAAAATCTAAAACTAACATAATGCAAATTATATCAAGTCATTGTTTTAGAAAATTATTTTTTAATTTCGTATAATAACCATTATGTTAAATGGCTAAGAAATACTGTATTTTTATGATTTTGATAGAAGTTAAAACTAATACAAATGAAATGGTCTAAATTAATTGATTTTGATGAACAATTTTTACAACGTGGTTATCTTCTAAAATTTAAAGCTCATTACCCATTTGAAGATGAAGTAATAATGATGCTTGCTGAAGCCCCCGATAAAGATGGTTTAGCTCTAATAACAATTAGTGGCTATAAAGCAGGTATTAACTGTTATCAAAAGCTACCAGTATCTGAAATAACGAAGGATTGGCTTATATCTAATTGGACAAAATGGGTTTGGCCTGAGAGTAAACTCGAAGATGTCTTTGTGCGCTCTCAATTGAATTATGAAGAAATATAATTGAGTTTTCCTAAAATTAACATAATACACCTTATACGAAATGCTTTATAATTATCCTTATAATTCAACGCTGTAGTTCCTAGTTGATAGCCCGAGTTTCCATGACCGGGCTTTTTTTATGATTTTTCACGTTCCACGCCTATTATTTAAGCAATGTTTCACAACTTTGATTAGCTCAGTTGAATAATCCCCTTAGCCATTTGGCAAGAAAAACCGGCTTAACCACCCTCTTTTCGGCTGCTCCGGTTCAACATGTTCCGGTACTGGAATACGTTTATTTTCAGTCTGCTCTGGAGTAGTCAATCCGTCATGTTTCGGTTCAGGTTCTGACCGAGGATCCGTTGCTATATCTTGGCTAGGTTTCTGATCGGTAAACGTAGTCATATTGGTTTTTGGGGCTTCTAGCAGTCGTTGGATTGCTTCTATTTGATTGTCTTTTGCTTCTAGTTGTTCTCTTTGGAAAATTTCTCGTTCATGTGCAAGTTCCAGTTGTTTTTTTAGTATGTCTACCTGCTGTTTTAGCATGTCTACTTCTGTCTCTTTTTGTACCGCAGTAGACTGTAACGTGGTTACATCTCTATTTTTATTAGATGGTTCTCCAAATACACGTATTGCTTCCGATAGGTCTATTTTTCCATCACTATTTTTAGATAAATCACCTTTATTTATACGCTTATAGATACTCTGTCTGTTCATCCCATAGAGTTCAGCTAGCTCAATCACAGATAATGCTTTCATCATGTAACCTAAGTAAAAAGATGTATGCCAGTAGATATTATTTAAACATGTAACGTTACATTAGTAGTTTAACGATAGCCAACTTTTTCAAGCATTGGAGAAAACTCTTTTAGCTTTTCAGAGTCCTTAAGCATTTCTGCAATTCTTACTGCAAATTGAGGATAGCTTTCACTGCCTTCTGAATATTTACTCATTTCAGGAAGCTCAGAGAGCTTATTGGCAAATAAATGACGTTGAGGATCTGTCATTTTTTTTGAAAAGAGATCTAAATTCTCCGAGTGCTTTTTATTTTCACTTGATGCACTTCTAGTTTTTTTCTGTGTAAATGAAAAAGAGAAGCCTGATATTGAACGGCCCTTTTTATGCTGCTCATAACTAGCCTCAATATCTGTTTTTTCACTAATTTCTGTAATAGCTAAATCAAGGACCCTCGTCTTGAAGTGATCCATACGCTTATATTCATTAACGCCAATACCAAGCTGCTCTCTAAATGTCGCTAACTCGAATAAAGGTGTTTTTCCAACGGCTTTCCACTGAATCAGTAATTCGTATAGCCTTGCTGAATAGGTACTATTCAGTTGTGCTGTTTGGCTTAATAAATATTGAGTAAAGAAATCCTTAATTCCGTCAATTTTACTTATACCTTGTACAACAGCTAGTGTAAAAACTAACTCAATAGCACCTTCATCATCTAAGTACCTTACTTGCTGAATCCATCTGCTTTTTATTAATTTCCCGTTTTCATCAAAGAAACTAAATCTACGATTAAATAACGAGTCTTCAGCTTCTTTCATCCGTTGATAAGCATTTTGTCTGGTTGTTCCAAAAATTTCTGCATATCTCAGAGCATCTATTCGTAATGGTGTATCTGTACTTAAGCCTGTACCTGTATGCCTAGCATCAACAATAGCTAGTTGAACAATATGAAATTCTGATAAAGACAAAGTCTGGAAAGCTTGGTTTAAGCGATTTGTTTTTACAACTAATTCTTTTGACATGAGATTGATTAAAACATTGTTATACCCACAGATTATAACAATGTAGTTATAACCACAAATATTTATTTGAGGTTAGATGAAGCCATAGGGTAACTAAACGTGGGTAAGTGGTAACTAAACGTGGGTATATAGGTAACTAAACGTGGGTATATAGGTAACTAAACGTGGGTATATAGGTAACTAAACGTGGGTATATAAGATTATTAATTATTGAAATATATAAATTTATTCTGATCTAAAAGTATTTAAAAGCATTAAAAATAATTAAAAGCCCAGGATAAGAAAAATTGCCCTATGTTTTCGCTACGCTCAAACTCTATTGAACTTCGCTTTCGCTCAGTTCGTAGGGGCAATTTTTGGCTTAAAATTTCGTGACTTTTAAAAAAGAAAAGCAACTAGGAATTCGCTTCGCTCATAGAACTTTTTCACTCGCTTCGCTCGACATAAAGCTACCGTAATCAGTTCGCACCCATTCGGGATGCTCTGATTCTGAGTTCTTGATACACAGGGGAGCCTGTAATCAGGGAAAAACAGGTGAAAAAATTTAGATCCCTGTAGTTCGCTCGTAGACACTCGCTAAATGCTCTCATTTGCGATTTAAGAGTTTTTTCTTAACTCAACTATAAATCCTACTGTGGTTTAGCAAAACATCGCTAAAAACCCTATTTTTTTGCGTTTAAACAGCATTCACCAAGGTCGGTAATCGTTGTTATTTTCATTTTCTGGTTTTTTAGGCTCATTTTTCTGCTGTTTTTCCAATTCTTGGCGTTTTAAAAATGCCAAATGTTCTCGTTCGTGTCTTTCTTGTTCATAGCGTTGTTCTTTTTGCTCTCGTTCTTTACGTAATTGCTCTCTAAATTCACTTTCTCTGCGATCATTTTCAATTCTTCGTTGGCGATCTACTTCCGCTTGGCGTACTTGCTGCATTCTTTCTTGTTCAATTTTGAGATCATCTGCCCGTTTTGCTTTAAGGAGGGGACTCACATCATCATTAAAATCATGTAGGGTATCGAATGAATGAACGTACTCTCGTTTTAGCTTCTGCCAAAACGAGGGTTTTATCGTTGGTCGTTCAATCCCATTATTTTCCAGTATCTCTGAGCATTGGCCTAAGCGTTTGACGACATTCTCAATATCGTATTCTTTAGCAAGTTGTTCGACCTCGGTTGCGTATTCTCTCCAGTTCTCATTTTTTGCCTGTTCTACTGATTTTTCAGTCGCATAAAAATCAGGTTTTTTTATATCTCTGTAAGTATGATGGTAAGAGTCATAAAACAAATTATCGTTACGTAGGTAAAAATCGCTTTTGTTTTCTGCTAACCATCGTTTTGTCTTGGTGAGATTTGATTCAATCTGTTTTTGATTATTAGCAGCATTGCTTTGAATGGTGTAAAACTGACTAGCAAATTCTGCATAAATATCCTGGCAACGAATGAAGTCATCATATGCGTTGTCAATCTGTTGAACCTGTTGTTCTTGCAGGCGTTCTTCTTCTAGGTTGAGATGTTCTAATTCTGCTAAAAGCTCTTTTTCTTCTGCTTCGGTTAACTGAAGTTCGTTCTCTAGTTGGGTAATCTGATCTTCTAATCGACTTGGAACAATAATTTCTTGATCAAGGCCCTTGATGATCTGTTGGTATTCTCGTGCAGCATCTAAATTTTTGGCTTTGATTGCATCATTTTCAAGTGCAATTCTTGGCAGCACAATTTCAGTGTTACGTTCTTCAAGCGGTCTTTTTTGTTCCTCGTCATATTGTCTGCGAAGTGCTGTAGCTTCATGCCCTTCATGATGAGTGGGTTCAAGAAAGTCTAAGCCCTGATCCTTGTAACTCCGGTGGTCGATGCGTTCGTCTAGTCCGGCATTTTCCAATACTGTGTTTACAACATTGGCAAAAGTTGCTCGGCTGTCCTTCAGGATCTCGGGACCATGGTCGTTGAAGATTCTTTGTTTCTTTCCTAATTCGCCTTTTTCATTGATGAGTCTGGTCGTGAACATCATGTGTACGTGATAGTTTTTATTATTGGTTTCATCGTTATGTTCATGTGGTGCATGGATGCAGGCATCGACAATAACATTGTGCTTGTTCACAAAGTCTCGGCAAAAGTCATCAACGATTTTTATGCGTTCTGCATCTGTTAATTCATGTGGTAAAGCACAGATATATTCTTTGGCGAGTCGTGCATTGGCTTTCATTGAGCCATTGGCATTGAATTCTTTTTTTTCTACTGTATTCCAAAGTGTTTGACGGTCTAAAAGTTTTGTATTGGTATGTTCTGGTGCATAAATATTTTTGTATTCAAGTCCCTTTTTTTTAGTGTAGTCCTGAGTCTTTCCAAAAGTCAGATCCTCTAATTTTTCACAGGCACGATAAGCAGCACAAGCAACGGCTGAACGTCCGTCACTTCGTGAGATGTTGCTTTCATTCAAATGAAAAATTGCCACTTTAAAAACCTAAATTTCTGCATACCGTGGTTTTGATTTTTGCAACTTTGAAAAAGTTGCTGACCATGCTAAAGCGAGGTCATGGGGTACAGGGGTTTCCCCTGTCGCAATGTCCACTTTTGAATGAAATGATAAAAGTGGGTAAGTGCGCCCTTCGTTTCACTCCGGGGAAAACTTCGCTTCGCTACGTTTGATATTGCTCGCTTTGTTTTTTGACTCTATGATGATGTTTGATTATTGATCATCACGGTTTAATACTATGTCAGATATTCAAGAAAAGAAAGATGCAGTTTTAAAGAAACTCACCAAAGCACAGCAGAAAAAATTATCCCTGCAAGAGCAAATTGAGTATTTAAAAAAAGAACAAGAGCAGATCTTAGAACAGGCAAAACAGAAACAGAATGAGCTTAAACTCAAACAGCAAAAACTTTTAAGTGAAGCAAAAGCCCAAGAACGGAAAAATGAAACTAGACGGAAAATTTTGCTTGGCGCTTGGGTTTTGAATAAATTTAAGAATGATGAATCTTTTAAACATCAATGGGCTGATTTTGAGCAGTTTTTAAGTGCGGAAAGTAAGACAGAAGAAAATAGACAGAAAGATAAAGAGCTTTTTAATGATCTTTTTAAGGGATAAGTTCTAAATTTCATATAAGAGATTTTATGTTAAATAGCTATTGAAGCATTTGGGTTAGGTCGAGCCAGAGATACTATTTTCATTAAAATAAACATATACTTAATTTTTTGTTATTTATAATTTTTTATGAAACGACTGAGCTTAAAACAGAAAGTTAGAAATATGCGTATACAGGAAATACGTATGATTCAACGAATCAAAAAAAATAAAAAAAATAAAAAAAATAAAAAAAATTGTATAACTGGTGAGGAGCAACTTAGAACAATAATTACTTTACCAATGCCTCCATTTATCACAATATTTTTGAACAAAAATAGAACTAAGTTATTGAAATTAACAAATAAATTAAGAGATTATTATTTTAGAAAAAATATATGTATGAAATTAGACTTTTCTAAAACAAAAAAAATGTTTACGGAAGGAACTCTATATTTATTAGCAGAATTAGAAACTTTGAAAATTACAAATCCTGATATTAAATTTAGCCTAATTCCATCAAAAGAAGTTATTGTTAATCAGGTTCTTAAACAAACAGGAATATTAGAACTACTAGGAGTATCTCTTAATTTTGAAGACATGGAATTTGATGAAACAGTCAAGTATTGGAAATACTCGTCTGGACATAAGGTTGAGATGGATTCTGCTGAAGATATGTTAGATGATTTTGATGATCTTCTATCTGAAAGTAGTAGTACTAGTATATTTAACAGTATCACTGAAGCCGTAACTAATTGTCATCACCATGCATATTTGGAAAAGAGATTCATCAATGATCCTATGAAAGCAAAGAAATGGTGGATATTCTCCCAAGAGAAAGACAACAAGCTGTCTATTTGTGTGTGTGATTTAGGTATAGGCATTCCTAAATCTCTACTGAGAAACTCAGAGAATGTTGCTGAAGATTGGTTTTCAAGTCTTAAAAATTTCTTGAAATCGCATAAAGAAAAATATGATAGAGATAGTGCATCGATTAAAGCGGCTATTGAAATTGGCAATACAAGAACAAATCTTGTTAATAGAGGCAAAGGCTTAAATCAAATTATTAATCAAATAAGTACACTTTGTGATCACAAAGCATCTATTGCTATTCTAAGCAATAAAGGATCTTATATTATTAATAGAGGTATGATTGAAGATCGGCCTTTAACAGGTATAGTAGATGGGTTCTCGTTACCATATAAACAATCAATAGATGGAACCGTAATCCTATGGGAAATCCCTATTGATAAGCAGATCTCCGACAACGCTTCAGGAGCATCTCATGAGTAAAAGTGTTATGAAAATCAATGTAGCAAGACAATTCTCAAAAAACCCTGCGGGGCGCTATGTTTCTGATGGTAAAAATTCAGGAGAGGTTTTTTTAAAAAATCTGTTAATTCCTGCTATCACTACCCATGATGAGGTTGAAATTGATTTTGATGGAGTTAGAGGATATGGATCTTCTTTCTTAGAAGAAGCTTTTGGTGGATTAATTCGTTTAACAGGTATGAGTGTTAATGAGTTTAAAGCTAAAGTAAAAATTCTCAGTAGAGATCCCTACCTGTTACCTGAAATTAATAGTTATGTTCAAGATGCTGATAGAGCTTTTGCTAAGTGATAGCTGATATTTTTAAAACATATTTTCTGCCATTACTACCATCCTTATTAACCATATTAGGATGGTATATAGTTTATAAAAGAGATAACACATCTAAAGCTAATACCATTCACAATAAAAGAATTGAGGCAGCACAGAAAACTATTGATGAGATAGCAGCATCAGCAAAGACTTATTATTCTTACTCAGGTAGCGATGAAGAAGCTAAAAAGTTAGAACCTATTCTTACAACAAGTTTACAGAAACTTGGTGTTTATATCTCTTTGGTTAGTGACCAACTAAAAGATGATGGTCAAAAACTAGATTTAGAAATTAATTTTATTGAATTTAGAAAGATAATTTCTGGTGGTAATTTTGGAACTTTATCTAGGCAAAAGATAGGAGCTGACAATCAACTTTACAATGATATCAACATGATTAGTAACGACTTATTTTTAAGTTTAGAAAAAAATCTAAAAATCTAAAAATAAATTTCATGCTTATCGTAGAGCATTAGTCTATTTGTCATCGACAGCTAAAGAAGAGTTAAAATCATATTTATTTTTAACTCTTTTTATATAAACTTCAGATACATACCCTTCAAGGTCTATATTATTTATATTCACAGAAACTTTAACCCATCTATTCGTAACTTCTTTATATACTTTCAAAGGTGTATTTCTAGGAATAACAATAATGGATTCACTTTGAAAACTTGGAGCCTCTCTTAAATGAATGCGTGAAATAGTTATACCTTTTGATTCAATATTATTCACATAGTAAATATAAGCTTCTTTAAAGTCGGAAGTTGTTTCTAAGTTATTTATATGAAACGTAAAAATAATAAATATAAATTGTAGAAAGAAATTTAAAAACCTACTTTTCTCTTCTTCGGTTTCAAAAGATTGAAGTTGCTCCGAAACATTAATTTCATCACGAATACTTTCTTCAAAAAAAGTAAAATTCTCTGTGTTAGCAATTTTCTGGTTGTTAATGTAGTTTTTTTGAAAATTTTGACTGTTTACAATCTCTACTACTAACTTTTGGAAATTTTGTAGATTTTTTTGAACTACTGGATCATTTAAGTATTTGTTAAGTGCTATAGAGGCATTTTGGATACCTATTAATGTTTGTTGTACTTCAGGCTTTTTAAAAAAAGCAATAAGTCCTGTTTGAGCATTTATTAGAGTTTGATTAATTATTTGAATGTTTTTTTGCCATTCAGGGTTATTAGTCAGTTTTTGAATTTCACTCAGTGGAATAGACAATTTTATGCTTCCTAAACTTAAAGACAATTATCAATGTTTTCTAAAATTAGCATAATACACGTTATACGAAATTTAAAAAATGAGATTATCCTTATGATAATTAAAGAAATTTAAAAATTTCGTATAATCGCCATTATGTTAAATAAGTGCCTGACTTTATTGATAAGGTTAAACATTAGCAGTTAGAAAGGGTTTTCAAAAAGAATGGTAAATCGCCCAAAAATTATAAAAGTAGGAATTTTGCTTGTAGGTCTATGTTTAATTCTGATCTTTAATTCATATAAACAGAAATTGAATTATGACAATGAAATGGCAAAACAGACAACGATACTTTTCTTAAATTCACTTGCTAAACATGATCGAAAATCAGCAATCAAATATGTTTGGCCTGATGCGCAATTATATGAAGACTTAAAAAGTCCTGAAAGATTTCTTTCTTTCAAAGACTCAAAAATTTTAGAAATAATAAGAATTAATGATGATTCAGCGGAAAGTAGACCTGAGTATTATCAAGAATTTTATAAAATTATTTCAGTGATGGTAAAAGTTAAAGTCGTGCATATAGATGATGCTGGCAGTCCAGTAGGTGACTATATTTTATTTATTACTCTTGTGAAAAAATCTCCTCAATCTGATTGGCTAATTACAGGATTGGGTAGTGGGCCTTAAGCTAATAATTATTTATTTTCCCTAAAATTAACATAATACACCTTATACGAAACTAAAAATGGGAGCCTATAGCTCCCATTTTTTATGGATGATTTTTTAGTTCATTCAGCATGGCATCACGCAGAATCTTATTCATTCTTGTCTGATAGCCTTTACCTTGGGCCTTTAGCCATTGCATTACATCTGCATCAATACGAACCGTAGTCACTTGTTTAGTAGGCTTGTAAAAAGGGTTCTGTACTGCATTTTTCCAGAAACTTTCATCAAGTTCAGGAATGTCCGAAAAGTCTATTTCACTGTCTGGGCGTTTAGCCAGGGCTTCAAGTCTTGCCTTTTGTTCTTCAGACAAAACAGGAGGATTATTCAAATCCATTTTGTAAGTAACGGTTTTGCTCATACTGTTTCCTCTCTTTTTTCTCTGCCTGTCGTGCCGAAATAATGCGGATATGATCCATCCCATTATGGTCTTGTACTGTGTGGGCCACCAATAAAACAGCTTGCCCATGTACCATACCTATCGCTTGCCAACGATATTCACCATTTTCAAAGCGATCCTGTTTATATAAGGCATGAGCATCGTAAAAAACCAATGTCGCATCTTCAAAAGCTACACCATGCTTTTTAAGGTTTATTTCTGCTTTATGCTCATCCCATGAAAACTCAATTTCCATAGTTGCATCGCTTTTTGTTAATATAAAAATGTTAATACAAAATTGTAAATTTTGCAAAATTTAGCCAATTTTTATTGGCGGAATATATCAAAACTGCTCATAAAAAAGCCGACTTGTTTCCAAGCCGGCTTTTCGACATCATCGAGCACATTATTTATAGCATAAGTTTTTGATTTTTATAAATTTCAATGTATGCATTTCGTATAATGCCCATTATGTTAAATGGATAAGGAATTGTGAAGTAGTTATCAAATTTTTTATCATTAATTCCTTATGCTTTAATATGTTCATTCTTAATAAATAATCAAATTATAAATGAAAGCATTAATAACAGTTGGTTGTAAAACCGATCATGGTGGAATCATTATTTTAGGTGATTCATCTTTTACTGTCGAAGGTAAAGCAGTACATCTTGATGGCATGACTCACTTTTGTCCTAAATGTAAGGTTCAATCACGTGCAATCGCATCTAATCAAGGTTTTATGACCGTTGGTGGAAAAAGTATTGTTGCTGTTGGTGATACTTCTAGTTGTGGATCAAGATACCTAAAGCTATCTGATCTAGCCGTGTTGAGTAATGGTTCTGGAAGTAGTTCAAGCAAATCTTCTATTTCTAGTTTTCAATCAGTAACACAACAAAATAGTTTTGTAAGTAATTTCAGTTCTAATAATAAAGTTGCAAGCTACCCATCATGTGATGAAGAAGGTAACTGTATTGAAATCGAAGAAAAACCTATACAGCCATTTACATATTTAGAAGAAACTTTTATCGCTCCTTTAAGAGTTCTTTTTGGGGGGATAAGTAAAATTGGAAAACTAGGTATTAATGGAAAGGCTCCAGTATATCCTAATGATAAAACAGCAGGAAAAGCAGCAGAAGCAATGGGATATAAAAAAACAAACTACAGAACAAAAAATGGTGCAGCAGTCTATAAAAAAGGTAATAGTTATATATCTCGAGATGTTGATGGGCATAATGGTGGGGCATGGAAAGAAGCTAGTAGTGTTGACAAGTTAAATAGTAAAAGCACTCGGAATGGAACATTTGATGTAAATATGAATAGAATCGGAGATTAAATTATATGTTGGAAAATTTTAATAGAAATATCACCTTCTTAGGCGAAGGAATCTATGATCCTAATTCTTTTATAGGCTTATGGATTGATGAGGGGGTATGGTCTGATGTTGAATATTGGAAATTAGAAAAAGATTTATTAAGTATAAATTTTCATTATTCTAATAATTCGGCAATACCCCGAGATATATTGAAAGGAGTTATGAGAATTACTCAATTAATGTTTGTTCCAGATTGGAGTGACTTTTCAATTTATAAAAAGCACGAACTATATACTTTAGATGAAGATTGGGGAATACCAACAATTTTTGATAGATATGAAAGGTTTAAATATGTATTAGGAATTTTATTTACAGATGAAATCAACTTGGATGATCAAGACTTTGGTTATGATTTGAAATCGAATTAAATTATTTAATATTCCTAAAATTAACATAATACACGTTATACGAAATTTAAAAAATGAGATTATCCTTATGATAATTAAAGAAATTTAAAAATTTCGTATAATCGCCATTATGTTAAATATAGATTCTTTACCAGTTTTAAGTAATATTGGATAAACTCATCCAGCTCTCATTTTTTTATAAGATTTATTAATATGAATTACAAAAAAAATATTTTTTTATTCTTAATACTAGCATTTTCATTTAGTTATTCATTCGCCCAAGTTCCTAATTTTGACAAAACACTAGCATCAGCGGCTCAAGGGAATCCATCTGCACAAAGAGTCCTTGGGCTAATGTATCTCAATGGTCAGGGCGTACAGAAAGATGATGCCAAAGCGGTTGCATGGTTTTTAAAAGCAGCAGCTCAAGGGGATGTAGATGCGCAATTTAACCTTGGGGGAATGTATGCTAATGGTCAGGGCGTACAGAAAGATGATACCAAACTGGTTGAATGGTATAGCAAGGCAGCTGCTCAAGGATATGCACCAGCCCAAAATAATCTTGGGCTAATGTATCTCAACGGTCGAGGTGTACAGAAAGACGATGTCAAAGCATTTGAATGGTATAGCAAGGCAGCTGCTCAGGGCGATCCATCTGCGCAATTTAACCTTGGGGAAATGTATGAGTACGGTCGAGGTGTACAGAAAGATGATGTCAAAGCATTTGAATGGTATAGCAAGGCAGCTACTCAAGGAGATGTAGATGCGCAATTTAACCTTGGGCTAATGTATCTCAATGGTCAGGGCGTACAGAAAGATGATGTCAAAGCATTTGCGTGGTATAGCAAGGCAGCTGCTCAGGGTGATCCATCTGCGCAAAGAGCCCTTGGGCTAATGTATCTCAACGGTCGAGGTGTACAGAAAGATGATGTCAAAGCATTTGAATGGTATAGCAAGGCAGCTGCTCAGGGCGATCCATCTGCGCAAAATAACCTTGGGCTAATGTATGAGTACGGTCGAGGTATACAGAAAGATGCTACCAAAGCAGTTGAATGGTATTTTAAAGCGGCAAATAACGGTAACGCAACGGCTCAGTTCAATATTGGTCAAAGCTATTTAAATGGGAGTAATGGATTATCGAAGAATCGAGTAGAGGCATTAAACTGGCTTAGAAAATCAGCAAATAATGGAGTTGTCCAAGCTAAGTTAATACTTGCTGAACTTCAGTAATTTTTAATTTTTTCTAAAATTAACATAATACACGTTATACGAAGTTAAAAAATTGAGACTATAGCATTAATTTTTATGTATTTTTAAAATTTAAAGCCTAGCCAAGTGTCTAGGCTTTTTGTGTTATTCCCAAGTAGAAATGTCCTACCTAATAACCAAATAGAAATGTCCTATATGGACATTTCCAAGTCAAGCACAGGATTCAGATTTCGTTGTTGAATCGCTGTTTTCTGTGCACGTCTACTTGG
>NZ_VOYN01000066.1:0-16551 GCF_013420275.1 Acinetobacter sp. YH01020 | reverse complement strand
AAAGGTAAGACAGATCTTGGAATAAGAGAATGGGAGTGCATGAGCTGTGGTACAGCTCATGATCGAGATATAAACTCAGCTCTAAACATTCTTGCGCTTGGGCATAAGCGTCTAGCTGTAGGAATCATCCTCTTTTAAGGGGGTGAGGATGTCAAATTTGCTTTCCGCTGTCATATGTTTTTGTTTAGAATCATCCATACCAAAGCGAATAAACAGGCATAGGCATGCAAACGAATATCACTGAACCATCTTCCAGCACAACCTTACAGTATGTGCATTGGTTCCGTCATTCTGCACCCTATATTAATGCGCATCGCAACAAAACCTTTGTCATCATGTTTGATGGTGAAGCGCTGCAACATGAAAATTTTCAACACATTATTCACGATATTGCCTTATTACACTCGCTTGGTATTCGTCTAATTTTGGTGCATGGTGCCCGTCCGCAAATCAATCATAATTTACAAAGCAGCGGCATCCAGACACCATTTCATCATCACCGTCGCATCACCACTCGCGAATCCTTACCTGCGGTGATGAATGCCGTCGGTTCCATTCGTCTGCAAATTGAAGCCCTCCTGTCTATGGGTTTAGCCAACTCACCGATGTACGGCGCGCGTATTGATGTGGTCTCAGGCAATTTGGTCACGGCAAAACCGTATGGCATTCGTGACGGTATCGATTTTCAACTGTCTGGTGAAGTTCGTTCCGTCGATATCGATGCGATTCAACGTCATTTAGAGAGCCAAAATATTGTGGTGCTTGGGCCAACAGGTTATTCCACGACAGGTGAAGTGTTTAATTTATTGGCTGAAGAAGTTGCGACCAAAACCGCCATCAGCTTAAAAGCAGATAAGTTGATTTTCTTGGGCAAACAACACGGTTTGCACAATGAACATGGGCAGCTACAACGCGAAATTACACCTCATCAACTTGATCAGCATATTTTGCAATATCAAGATTCTAATCCCGATATTGCCCTGCATTTAAGCGTTGCTAAAGATGCCTCGTTACAAGGCGTACACCGTGTTCATCTTATTTCATATGCCTATGATGGCGCATTGATCGAAGAATTGTTCACACGTGACGGTTCTGGCACCATGATCACTGATGCGCATTATGAAGAAGTGCGTACTGCCGATATTCAAGATGTGGGTGGCTTAATCAATCTCTTACGCCCTCTCGAACAAGAAGGCATCTTGGTTTATCGCTCACGCGAACGTCTGGAAAATGAAATTGGACAATTTGCAGTGATTGAACGTGACGGTACGATTTTGGCCTGCGCTGCGTTGTACCCGATTCCTACCACAGGGGATGAAAAACGCTCTGCTGAAATCGCATGTGTGGCTGTGCATCCGGGTTATCGAAAATCGAATCGCGGTAGCCAAATTTTGCATTATTTAGAAGAAAAAGCGCGAGATTTAGGTATTGAACAATTGTTTATTTTGACCACACGAACAGCGCATTGGTTCCTTGAACAAGGTTTTGAACAAGTCAGTGTCGATGACTTACCGAATGCCCGTCAGGCCTTATATAACTACCAAAGAAACTCATTGGTTTGTAAAAAGTCACTTTAAAGTGGCTTTTTTTATGCGCTGAATAGCATTATTTTGCATAAGGTTATGCCGAATCCCTTGGCTATCCCCTCAAATCACTTTGCAAGCCATAGAATAACCATATCTACCATTTAAATAACCCAAATAAATAAAATAATTTCAATAACTTAAAATAATACTTCGACACATTATATGTTTTTCTAAAATCATAATTTCTCATAAGTTTTGCTGATTTTTATTTATCTTTTTTCCTGATTTTAAATTTAAGTTTTCTTATTTTTTTCGAAAAAGAAAACTCTTTAGCTTATGTGTTTATAAATCAACAGTTCTGCACATTTAGACCTTTATAGGAGCAACACATGCGTACTCACAAAGCAAAACTCTGGACAAAAACACTTGTACTGTCTACAGCGGTTGTGGGTGCCATGATGATGTCGGGCTGTGGCAAAAAAGAGGCTGAAGAAAATGTCACCTTAAATATTGGTTTCCAAAAATATGGCTTATTGCCAATTTTAAAAGAACGCGGAACTTTAGAAACAGCCTTAAAAAGCCAAGGTGTAAATATCAAATGGGTGGAATTTCCTGCTGGCCCACAGCTGCTTGAAGGTCTCAATGTAGGCAGCGTGTCATTTGGTGAAGTCGGTGAAGCACCGCCTATCTTTGCTCAAGCCGCTCAAACCGATTTGGTTTACATTGCCAACCAACCTGCTGTTCCAAAAGCTGAAGCTTTAATTGTGCAAAAAGATTCGGCTATTCACAGTATTCAGGACTTAAAAGGTAAACGTGTGGCCTTAAACAAAGGCTCAAACGTGCATTACCTGTTGCTCAAGTTGTTGGAAGCCAATCAGCTTAAATTTAGCGACATCAATGTCGTGTATTTACCGCCTGCCGATGCACGAGCTGCCTTTGAAAAAGGTGCAGTCGATGCATGGGTAATTTGGGACCCGTTCCTTTCTGCCGCTGAGCATCAACTTAATGCTCGCACCATTGCCAATGGCGAAAACTTGGTGAAGAACTACCAGTTCTATTTGGCCGATCGCAAATTTGCTCAGGAAAATCCAAAAGTCCTGCAAGCTGTGGTGAATGAGTTGAATTTGACCACGCAATGGGTCTCAAAAAATCAAGATGAAGCGGCCAAGTTACTCGAAGGCAAAACCGGCTTAGGTCTAGATGTACTTAAAACATCAATTTCTCGCTTAGGCAATCAAGTGACGCCGATTACTGCACAAGTGGCGCAAGAGCAGCAGCAAGTCGCTGATGCGTTTTATAACGAAAAATTAATTCCAAATAAATTAAATATTGAGTCGGCCATTATCAAATAAGTCGACTACAGCATAAGGGCGATGCCATGCGTATTCTAAGAACATTTTCCATACTGACTTTAGCCACTTTGGCCCTTGGACTCAGTGCCTGCCAAAAACAAGAAACAGCACAGCAGGATGGTGAAAAACCAGCTGAAACAGCCGTAAAAACCTTGGTTATCGGTTTCCAAAAATCAGCCTTAAATTTACTGGTTGCCCGTGAACAAAAGCTCTTTGAACAACAATTTCCCGGCGCTCAGATTGAATGGAAGGAATTCCCTGCTGGCCCACAAATGTTAGAAGCCCTTGCGGTCGGTGCGGTGGATTATGGCTATGTCGGCAACACCCCGCCTATTTTTGCCCAAGCTGCCAATAAAGACCTGAATTATATTGGCTATGAAGTGGTGCCTGAACAGTCGCTTGCTGTCGTGATTCCAGCGGACAGCTCAATCAAAACCATTCAAGAATTACGTGGTAAACGCGTTGCTGTACAAAAAGGCTCGAGTGCGCATGAGTTATTAGCCAAGACTTTAGAAAAAGCCGGTTTGACGTGGAGCGACATCCAACCAATTTGGATTCCACCAGCAGATGCACGAGCCGCATTTGATAAAAAATCAATTGATGCATGGGCCATTTGGGACCCGTTTTTATCTGCAGCGGAGTTGGATGCTCAGGCTAAAGTGCTGATTCAATCTGGTGATTTTCCAAAGACCTATTCATTTTATGTGGCAAATCCAAAAGTCGTTCAAGCGCACCCTGATGCCCCAGCTAAATTTTTAAAGGCCCTAGACGCTTCCGATCAGTGGATTGTGAAGAACCAAAATGTGGCTTTAGAGATTTATCAAAACAGCACTGGGCTGCAAAAGAATATTGCTGCGCAAGCCTTTTCTCGCCGATCTAAACCATCTCCTGTGCGCCCACTGACACCCGAGGTCATACAAGCACAGCAAAATATTGCGGACTTATTTAAACAAGTCCAACTGATTCCAAACAACATTCAAGTCCAAAAGCAAGTTTGGACACCTTCATCACATTGATACCCGAGCCATCAAAAATACAAGGAACTGAACATGAAAATTTTCTGGTTTATCCCTACCCACGGTGACAGTCGCTACTTAGGAACAAGTAAAGGTGCACGCCAAGTCGATCATGCCTACATGAAGCAAATTGCAGTAGCGGTGGATAATCTTGGCTATGAAGGCGTTCTGATTCCGACAGGTCGTTCATGTGAAGATCCATGGCTTACAGCTGCAAGCTTGATTGATGCCACGAAAAATCTAAAATTTCTAGTTGCACTACGTCCAGGGGTGACAACGCCTGCACTGACTGCACGTATGGCTGCAACTTTTGACCGTTTATCTGGCGGTCGTATCTTACTGAACTTAGTCACAGGCGGTGATGAGCAAGAACTCAAGGGTGATGGTGTCTATGAAGATCATGCAACGCGTTACCAAACTGCCGCGGAATACACCACGATATGGCGTGAAATTTTAACCCGTTCACATACCGGTGAAAGCTATACCTTCCATGGTGAACGCCTGAGTGTGGACGACGCCAAATTACTCTATCCGCCGGTACAAAAACCGTATCCACCACTATGGTTTGGCGGTTCTTCAGAGGCAGCTGTTGAACTGGCGACTGATCAAGTTGACACCTATTTGACTTGGGGTGAGCCACCTGCTGCGGTGAAAGAAAAAATTGCAGTGGTGCGTGAAAAAGCCAAAGCCAAAGGACGTGAACTGAATTATGGCATTCGTTTACACGTCATTGTGCGTGAAACCAATGAAGAGGCATGGAAAGCAGCTGAAGAACTGATCCAATATGTCGACGATGCCACCATTGCCGCCGCGCAAGCTAAGTTCAAAACCATGGACTCTGTAGGGCAACGCCGTATGGCTGAACTACACAATGGCGACCGCAGTAAATTAGAAGTATCGCCAAACTTATGGGCGGGTGTCGGTCTGGTTCGTGGTGGTGCAGGTACAGCACTCGTTGGTGATCCTGAAACCGTCGCCGCACGTATCCAAGAATATGCCGATCTAGGTATTAGCACTTTTATTTTCTCTGGTTACCCACACCTTGAAGAGTCTATTCGTTTTGCAGAATTGGTGTTCCCACTACTGCCATTGGAAACACGTCAAAAATTGGTTCAACCTAACTTAACCGGCCCATTTGGTGAGATTGTCGCGAACAACTACACCCCAGATGAAAATAAAAAAGCTGGAAAGATTCAGGAGCCGGCCTAATGTCCAAAACTGTTTCTGTTGAAACCTTCAAAGCACCGAAGGTTTCACGTGGAACACAACTCGGGCAGCGTTTGCTGCCTTGGTTGTTTCCTATTGCATTAATTATCGTGTGGCAAATTGCCTCTGTTACAGGGCTGTTAGAAAGTCGTATTTTGCCTGCGCCAAGTGCGGTGGTGGTGGCCTTTTGGAACTTACTGATCAGTGGTGAACTGTGGAAGCATGTTCAAATCAGTGCCGGTCGTGCTTTGGTTGGGCTTTTAGTTGGTGGTGGATTAGGTCTTTTTTTAGGGCTGCTGAATGGTTCATCCAAAACAGCATCGACGTTACTTGATACCACGCTGCAAATGATCCGTAACATTCCTGCTCTTGCCCTGATTCCCTTGGTGATTTTATGGTTTGGGATCGATGAATCGGCCAAGCTTTTTTTAGTCGCTATTGGCGTATTCTTTCCCATTTATATCAATACCTATCATGGTATTCGTTCTGTAGACCCTCAACTGATTGAAATGGGCAAAAGCTACGGTTTGAGTGGCTGGCAACTGTATAAAGAAATTATTCTACCGGGGGCGATGCCGTCTATTTTGGTTGGTCTGCGTTTTTCACTCGGGCTCGTTTGGGTTTTGTTGATTGTGGCAGAAACCATTTCTGCACAAGCCGGCATCGGTTATATGACCATGAATGCACGCGAATTTCTACAAACCGATATCGTCTTGGTCGGGATTTTATTGTATGCCCTACTCGGTAAATTAGCCGATGTACTGGCTGTTGCCTTAGAAAAATATTTACTCCGTTGGCACTCGGGTTACCAAAAATAAGGAGCATGTGATGACCGATTTAAGCATAAGCCGTCATGCAGACGACTCAACCCAACCTCAGCGTTCTTCAGTCGAGGATATCAACCCCCATGCGGTGTTGGGCGCAGAGATCCTGATTGAACAACTACACAAATTTTATGGCGATGTTAAAGTCCTTGAGGACCTTGACCTGCATATTCAACCCGGTGAATTCTTGGCGATTGTCGGTCGTAGTGGCTGTGGTAAAAGTACCCTGCTTCGCCTCATCGCCGACTTAGAAAAACCGAGTTATGGCGAAATTAAATTTAAGTCTGCACGTCATATACGTGAAGGCATCACCAGTGATGATATTCGTGTGATGTTCCAAGACCCTCGCCTCCTGCCTTGGCGTAGCATTGAGAAAAATGCACAACTTGGTTTAAGCAAAGACCAACACGCCAATGCCACAGCACTCCTCGAAAAAGTCGGTTTAAAAGACAAAGCGGGGCTTTGGCCAACACAGCTGTCAGGGGGGCAACGACAACGTACTGCACTGGCACGTGCTTTGTCACATAAACCACGTATATTGCTGCTAGATGAACCACTGGGTGCGCTCGATGCCTTAACACGTTTAGATATGCAGAATTTGATTGAAAAACTCTGGACTGAACAAGGGTTTACCGCGATTTTGGTCACGCATGATGTAAGTGAAGCCGTGCAGTTGGCAGACCGTATAATCTTGCTCGATAAAGGCCATATTGCCAAAGAATTTAGTGTCGATTTGACCCGCCCACGAAAAAAAGGCATTGAATTTACTGAACTTGAACAACAAGTCTTACAAGCGGTCTTGGCCACTTAAGCTGTACTTGTGCAGGAAATCATCACTTAAACCGTGTGACTTCCTGTACTATTCAAGAACAATATCGCAACAAAACCATGTTTAGCATTGAGGGTAGATTTATCGCCTGTTGACAAATACATCACAAAAATTACGACAAATCATATAAATCCATGACTAAAAATAATGATTTATTTAAATTTCACCCTAAAATGATTATTTGAAATATTATGGCATTCGTCGTATTTATTTGACCGTTGAACAGAATAAACTGCCAAAATTCATAAAATTAAAAACGATGATTGTGCACAAATCTGTTGATTTGCCGTACAATTCAATATTCCCTTTTCATTTTCTTAAAAGAGCTAATGGAACAAAAAAAGAGTACCCAGAAACGCCACCAGTTGCTTAATGCAGCACTGGATGTCTTTTCCCTGTATGGCTTCAATGGCGCCAGCTTGGATGAGATCGCACAGATTGCAGAAATGCATAAATCGAATATTTTCTATTACTATGAAAATAAAGAAGCGCTTTATGTTGAAGTTCTGACAACGGTTCTACAAAAGTGGCTTGCTCCGCTACAAATGTTGGAAGCAGACCTTGAGCCTGAAGAAGCGATCACCAATTATCTATTGCAGAAAATTGAAGTATCTCGTACCCAACCGAAAGCCTCACGTTTGTTCGCACTTGAAGTCATTCAGGGCGCACCACACATTCTTGAAATTTTAAAAGGCCCACTAAAAAAATTAGTGAAACGCAAAGCCAAAGTCATTAGCAACTGGCAAGAGCAAGGCAAAATTTCAAAAGATATTGATCCAGAACTTTTAATTCTGAACATTTGGGCAATCACGCAAAACTATGCTGACTTTGCAACCCAAATGGAAATGGTCACTGGAAAAACCTTACGTAATCGCAGTATGCAACAACGGATTATTCAACATACCGTTCATATGATGCTTTACGGTGTAATTCCACGCCCAGAAAAGTAAATTGAATTGGGTCGAATTGGCATACGACCATAGCATTCTATGGTCGCCGACCGAAATTAGCTAAATGCCTTATTTGACTGTTTGATATAATTTCAATAATTTCTTTGCGCCGAATAATAAATTTTCTTCCCAATCCAGATGCGCTGTGTCATTCGCACCATCAGTAATATATTTTACCGATACAAAGCGAACACCCAATTTTTTACATACTTTAGCGATTGCGTAGCCTTCCATATCGACAAGATTACACGGTACTTTCGGCAGCCCAGTTTCAAAGCTGTCGCCTGTACCACAAATTCCTTTAGGCAAATGGCTAAACATGCTCTCTGGCTGAATTTCAGCAGGATGATCGGTATCCATCGGCGTCACCCCCACATCAAAACCCAAAGGCGATACATCCATATCCCGTTGTACAAATTGAGCTACTTCAACCAAAGCATGTGCATCAAAATGTGAACTTCCCGCAGTGCCCAAATTCAGCAAAGTATGACATCCGGTTTTTTGAATCACATCAAAGGCTTTAAATGCGGCATTGACTTTACCAATACCACTGTAATGTACTTCAATGCCTGCGGCTTCAAACAAGCCTTTAGATTCACTCGGCAGTGCCATAATTAAAGCGATTTGCTGACGCATAGCGGTCTCCTCAAATTGATGCCTTCATATAGCATACATTTGCACGTGCGCAGAAAAAATCATCTTCAAAAACACATTGCTCAGAAAATAAATTCCTCACGCAGATTTGAATGCTATCAAATTTGAAATTGCATCGGCCGCTTGCCAATAAATGACGGTGCCAATTGTTGGTCATGACGTAAGGCATCTAAAATCTTCTCTAAGGCAATATGTGCCATATCCCCTCGTACACTATGCGAATGGGTCATCGGCATATGCTCGATGCCAGCTCTTCGCGCTGACAAAATTTTAATGTCTTGTTTGTTGACCACCCAAGTATAGGCATTCACAGCCGGCATCAATGCCTTAGACAACAATTTTGGAATCGGAAATTTATAACTAACACAGGTATAAACCCTTGACTCATACGGTCCCACAGGGCTAATCAGACTATTAAACACCATGCCCGATGGCTCTCCCCAATGGTATTCCACCAAGGTAATATTCGGTGCGATAAAACTGTCGCGGTGGACTTGTTCAGCACCATGCAGATTGGTCAGCCATGGCATCATGCCGACATCTGCATCATGGTCATGATAGTCAACGACTACTTTGCGCGGCCCGACATCTATGGTGGCATCTACGGCTTTTCCGGACTCTGAACGAAACCAGCCTTCATGGACAAATATAGTATGGGTCACATCCATAATATTCTGTGCAACAGCGCCCATCTCGCCATCATAACTGCCGACCATGTAGTAGCTGACCCAACCGGCTTGATCATAAAATGGTAATTTAAATATTTCTGGGCGTTCTTGTTTTGGCTTTTCACCGAGATAAATCCATACCACCCCATCTTGCTCACACACATCAAAACTACGCTGTTTAAAGGGATGCGGTTTTTCTGGAAAAAACTGCCCATTGACACTGGGAATATGCGCCACATGGCCATCACCCTGATACGACCAGCCATGATATGGACACGTCACGCAGCCATCAGTCATTTTACCCTGAGACAAAGGCACGCCACGATGTACACATTGATCGAGCAATGCAGCAGCTGTTCCATCTTTTTGTCGGAACAGAACAATTTTTTTACCATACAGGGTGGCTGAAAAAGGCTGATCTTTTTTGAGTTCTTTAGAGGTACAAGCGACGTACCACTCTTCTAATAATCCTTTGGCATCATCCCAAAAACGGGTTTGATTACACATAATTCGATCCTTATTTTTATCTTTTTGTTTTAATCCATAAGCCTTGCTCTAACACCTAGTACAAGCAAGTTTATATCTCGAAGCCAGTTGATCTCTCGAAAATACGCGCAAATTTTATACATGAATGTTTTGCTTGGATAGCAAAATAACGTAACTGCATCACACGCTTGCAGAAGCTCTATATTTGTTTGTTGAAATCCGTCAAAGCCAACGCGCAATAGTTTTCTTCAACGGATTTACATTCACCCAACATCAATTAAGATGCGCGCTGAGCATCACAATACGCTTTTAAACACGGAGAAAAAAATAAGCTGCCACGATAAAACCCTTGTATGGTTTTCAGCATCACCAATAACCAAAGCGTACAGAGCAAAACCGCAAAAAAAGTGCCACACTGTTGGATAGCGTGTAATTGCGTCTGTTCCGCCAAATGGATGACCGCCAAACTAAAAACGCCGAATGGAAACGTCATCGCCCACCACCCGAGATTAAAGGGTAAATCTCGTAAATGTTTTAGCGTGATGAGTATAGCGATTCCAAACCACCATATACCAAATCCGAGCAGAACAAGGGCTGCGAACACACCGCCTTGAAGTAATACTTGTCCTAAATCAACCAAATTTACTGCTGTCAAAATACGTGGGGCTTACTCTCCCAAAAGTAACAGCGCTAAAGCCCCTGTCCCAATCGGTCCTAAGGCCAACCAACTGCTGATCGCCATTTCCTTACTTGGCAATTGATGTAAAGCCAGACGCAGCAACAAGATGCTTAAGATGGCAAATGCAGGAAATACTGAGATCCCCCAAAGCAGATAACTCCCCAGCAAAATATGGACAGCATGGGCCTGTGCAGGTAAATGCGCCAACAATAAACCGCCTGAACTGGCAACCACCTCGCAAGCCACTATCGGCAATAACCATACTGCGGTCATGCCTTGCAGCGCATGTTGCTGACGACTAAACATCAGAAATGGAACACACCATGCAATCGCTATTGACATCAACACATCGACATACCATAAATATTCAGCCCATGTGATGATGCTCATGCCCAAAAACTCTGTGTATAGCGTGGTGCCAAATTTCAATGCGCCATTGATCAGGGGTGCCAGTGCCATGGGGATCGCCCCAAGAAATAAACTCATCACTGGATGCTGGAAAATCTGCTTGTGGGTACAATATCCATCGGCTGAGATACATCCCACTAAACAATATGAACAACACGATGCTGATCTGCCACAGCGCTGCTCCGAAGGACCACATCCACTGCGGCGCCACCGCTATAGATGGTAAAATGAGGGCCACCACACCTGTGCCCATCACCACCGTAAACCAGTTTGGGGTGAAATGACGAATCAAGTCTTGTTTATGCTGGAGTTGATAAAATGGCATTTTCATCGCATGATGCTCATCAAAATGGAATGTCTATAGTTTAAGCACACCATTAAACAAGAAAAATTGATTAATATTTATTTTTATAATTTATTTTATTGATAGTAAATTCATCTCTGCATAAAAAAACTTGAGTAAAAACACAACAACAAGACGAACGCAGAAGATTATGGCAATATATAGCCCTCAAACATTTTCAACAATTGATTCGCCCATGAAGCTGCTCCGTCTGAATGCTTTAGCGCCCCACTTAGAACTCCCCAAAACTGCCGTGACCATTGGCAATTTTGATGGTGTACATTTGGGTCATCAAGCGATGGTCAGCCAGCTCAAAGACATAGCACAGCAACAAAACTTAAAAACAGCTGTGATGATTTTTGAGCCACAACCGCTTGAATTCTTTAAAGCTTATGATGCACCGCCTCGAATCAGTTCACTACGTGAAAAAGTCGAATATTTAACTGAACTAGGCGTCGACTATATTGTGGTGGCGAAATTTGACAATGCCTTTCGTAATCTCAGCGCCGAAGAATTTGCCGATATTTTAAAAAATAAACTCAATACACAAAGTTTAGTTTTGGGCGAAGATCATCACTTTGGCAAAAACCGCCAAGGCAATAGCGAATTTTTACGCCAATACGGCTTCCAAGTCACAGCCCTGCAAAATGTCGAAGTTGATGGCGAACGTGTCAGTTCGACACTGGTTCGTCAGACATTACAAGCAGGCGACCTTGCCCATGCCGCAAAACTTTTAGGTCGTCCTTATAGCATCACCGGTCGTGTGCAGTATGGCGATCAAATCGGTCGCACCATTAATTTTCCTACCATTAATGTGCGTTTAAACCGTCATAAACCTTGTTTAAATGGCATTTATGCAGTCGATGTCATTTGTGAAACCGAATCTTTAACAGATAAAGTAAAAAACGAAAATGCTGACAAATTAGGGGTTGCAGGTTATGCACCCTCTGCCCTGTTTGGTGCAGGGCATGTTGGTACGCGTCCCGCAATTAAACAGGAACATCCTGAATGGCGATTAGAAGTACATTTTCCTGATGTTTCTGCTAATCTGTATGGCCTGTTAATGCGGGTGACGTTCTTGAACTTTTTACATGGCGAAAAGGACTACCCTTCGCTTGAAGCACTGAAAGCCGGAATTGATGACGACGTCGAAAAGCTCCTTGAGTTTCGAGGTCAGCACCCTCATTTCCCCTTTTAAACCCCGATTATTTATTGTAAAACGCGTCAGTCAACGGGCTGATAAATTTGGAAGACAACTTGCATGAGCGATAAGCAAACTCCTGAAAATGCAGTGGATTATAAAGCCACGCTAAACCTCCCAGGTACTGAATTTGCGATGAAAGCAAATCTCGCAGTACGTGAAGCGAAATGGTTAGAAGAGTGGTATGCCGACAACATTTATCAGCAGATTCGTGCATCGCGTATTGGCAAGAAAAAATATGTGCTTCATGACGGCCCTCCATACGCAAATGGCCAAATTCACTTAGGCCATGCGGTGAATAAAGTCCTGAAAGACATCATCATCAAAAGCCGTGTAATGGACGGTTTTGACGCACCGTATGTACCAGGTTGGGACTGTCACGGTCTTCCAATCGAACTGAAAGTTGAAGAAAAAGTCGGTAAAGTCGGCGTGAAAGTAGATGCCTCAACTTTCCGTAAAGCCTGCCGTGAATATGCCTACACCCAAGTTGAATTACAGAAAAAAGACTTCGTGCGTATGGGTGTGTTTGGTGATTGGGACAACCCTTACCTCACCATGAACTTCAAACAAGAAGCCGACATCGTTCGTTCGCTCGGTGAAATTGCCAAAGCAGGCCATATTGAGCCGGGTCTTAAACCTGTGAACTGGTGTTTGGACTGTGGTTCTGCCTTAGCTGAAGCTGAAGTGGAATACGAAGACAAAAAATCAGATGCGATTGACGTTGGTTTTAGCGTTGTTGATTTAGCTGATTTATCTGCACGCCTAGGTGTTACAGTTAGCGATTCTACAGATATCGTGATCTGGACAACTACGCCTTGGACCATGCCTGCCAACCAAGCGGTTGCTCTACACGCTGAACTTGAATACCAATTGGTGAAAGCAACTGGCGAAGACAAAGCAGCGCAAAACTTCATCCTTGCAAAATCATTAGTTGAATCTGCAACTCAGCGTTATGGTTTTAACGCAGTAGAAGTGATTGCTGAATTTGCTGGTGCAAAACTTGAAAATCTAGTACTACAACATCCGTTAATTGCTGAACGCCAAGTGCCAGTGATTTTGGGTGAGCATGTCACAGACGGCAGTGGTACAGGTGCTGTGCATACCGCGCCAGGCCATGGTGTGGACGACTATAAAGTTGGCTTACAGTACAACCTGAAAGTCGACAATCCAGTTGGCGGCAACGGTGTATATTTACCGACTGCGCCAATTTTTGCAGGCGAACACATCTACAAAGCCAATCCAAAAATCATTGCTGCTTTAACCGAAGCAGGCAAACTTTGGGCACATGTGGTGATCAAACATAGCTACCCACATTGCTGGCGCCATAAAACACCGATTATCTTCCGTGCAACACCGCAATGGTTCATCAGCATGGATGCAAAAGGTTTACGCCAAGGTGCATTGAACGCGATTGAAAATGACATCAGCTTCGTACCGGATTGGGGTAAAAACCGTATCCAATCGATGATTGAAGGTCGTCCAGATTGGTGTATCTCACGTCAACGTACATGGGGCGTGCCAATTCCATTCTTCGTGCATAAAGATACCAACGAACTTCACCCGCGTACCCCTGAGCTAATCGAAGAAGTCGCGAAGCTGATTGAACAAGAAGGTATTGACGGTTGGTATAACCGTGATGCGTCTGAGTTTATCGGTGCAGATGCAGAGCAGTACAATGCTGTACGTGACACTTTAGACGTATGGTTCGACTCTGGAACAACACACTTTGCAGTACTTCGTGAACGTGAAGAATTGCAAGACCCTGCTGACTTGTACCTTGAAGGTTCTGACCAACATCGTGGCTGGTTCCAATCTTCATTGTTAACATCTATGGCGATTAATAACCGCGCACCGTACAAAGGCTTATTGACTCACGGCTTCGTTGTGGACGAAAAAGGCCGCAAAATGTCGAAGTCGATCGGTAACGTGATCACTCCGCAAGACATCATTAAAGACATGGGTGCAGATGGCCTACGTTTCTGGATTGCGTCTGCAGACTACCGTTATGAAATGACTGCAGGTAAAGAAATCTTCAGCCGTGCATCAGATGGTTACCGCCGTATCCGTAATACGTTGCGTTTCTTGTTGGCTAACTTGAATGGCTTCAAACCATCGACTGATGCTTTGCCTGTCGATCAATTGATCGCACTGGATCAATACATCTTGCAACGTGCTGCGGAAGTACAAAAAACTATTCAACAAGCTTATGAAGATATGAACTTCCATATCGTGACTAGCGCATTGACCAACTTCTGTATTAATGACTTGGGTGGTTTCTACCTCGACATCATCAAAGACCGTCAGTACACCACCAAAGCAGACTCAGCAGCGCGTCATTCTGCACAAACGGCGTTGTATCACTTGGTTCAGGCCTTTGTCCGTTGGATGTCTCCTATCTTGAGCTTTACCGCACAAGAAGCTTGGCCGTTGATTCCAGAGCAATCTGAGAAATATGTATTTACTGCGGAGTGGTATGACATTCCTGTAGCCTCTACAGCGAATCTGGTGACTGAAGCTGAATGGCAAACCTTGATCACCGTCAAATCTGCAGTAAACAAGTTTATTGAAGCTGCACGTACTGCAAAAACTGTGGGTTCAAACTTGTCTGCCAAAGTTGAACTTTGGGCCAATGCTGAACTGAAAGCTGTTTTAGACAAATTCGGTGAAGAACTGCGTTTTGTCCTCATCACCTCTCAAGTGATTGTTAATGAATTTGACGCAGCACAAGGCGAAGCCTCTGACCTTGACGGTTTAAATGTCAAAGTCTCTGCTGCTGACGGTGAAAAATGTGCACGCTGCTGGCATGTACTGCCAGATGTGAATACACATCACGAACATCCAGGTCTTTGTTCTCGTTGTATTATTAACCTTCCTACAGGTCAAGGCGAAGAGAGAAAATATGCCTAATCCACAAGAAAAAAAGGGCTTCTTTCAATTCTACCCACACAATTTAGTGTGGGTGGGCTTATCCATTGTTGCCATTATTTTGGATCAATGGACCAAATGGATTGCAAGTACACATCTGAACTACGCAGATCCTGTACCTGTCATGCCCTTTTTAAATTGGACATTACTACATAACTATGGCGCTGCCTTTAGTTTCTTGTCCGATGCCGGTGGATGGCAACGTTATTTCTTTACTTCACTCGCAGGACTTGTGTCTGTCATTTTTGTATTTTGGCTCATGCGTATGCCAAAAAACGTGAAAGTCCTTCCGATTGCCATTGCCCTGATTTTAGGCGGCGCAATCGGTAACTTAATTGACCGCGTATCTTTAGGCTATGTGGTGGATTTCATTCACGTGTATTACAACAACAGCCACTTTCCTGCATTTAATATTGCAGACAGTGCCATTACTTTAGGCACGATTCTGCTTCTTATCGATACGTTTTTCTTAGAAAAACACCGAATTCAACGTGCGGAAGCGCAAAATGACTGATTTTATCAATCCTAACGAGGAAACTCGTATTGAAGAAGGTTCTAAAGTAGAGCTTCACTTTTCTGTTGCTATTGAAAATGGCGTAGAAATTGACAATACCCGTAGCCGTGCTGAACCTGTCAGCCTTGTCATGGGTGATGGCAGCTTATTACCGGGTTTTGAGAAAGCTTTATTCGGTTTACGTGCAGGTGACCGCCGTACTGTGAGCCTTCCTCCTGAAGATGCTTTTGGTCCATGGAACCCGGAAAACGTACAAAAATTTGATACCGTCAAATTTGAGCAACGTCCTGTTGAAGGCCATATGATTGAGTTTGAAGATAAAGCCAAACAAAGTCTGTATGGGGTGATCAAAACTGTAGGTGAAGACATTACCGAAGTGGATTTCAACCACCCTCTAGCCGGTAAAAATATCACCTTTGAAGTTGAAATTTTCAAAGTGACCCCTGCCGGTCAACAAGGCGTGAAACTGATCTAAGTTTCAGCAAATGAAAGCTCCTTCGGGAGCTTTTTTTTATCACTATTTTTATAACTATCAATCGACTCGATACATTTTCTGTATATGCAACGGACCGAATTCATATTAATTTAATGCAAGACTTTAAAACAAGACGGGAAATAAGATTAAACTTCATATTATTGTCGGCAGTGTCCGCGAAGGCCGCACGGCAATTAAGATTGCCAACTGGCTACTTTCAGAAATCGAAAGCTATGACTACAGTACCGTAGAAACTGAAATTGTCGATTTAAAAGAATGGGATCTGCCTATTTTTGCAGGCGCACATCCACCATTAACCGGGATTTATGACCAACCCAAACAACAAGCATGGGCAGTTGACATCCTCCCCCCCTTAAAAGAGGGTGATTCCTACAGCTAGACGCTTATGCCCAAGCGCAAGAATGTTTAGAGCTGAGTTTATATCTCGATCATGAGCTGTACCACAGCTCATGCACTCCCATTCTCTTATTCCAA
>NZ_VOYN01000065.1:0-16734 GCF_013420275.1 Acinetobacter sp. YH01020 | reverse complement strand
TGTTCAAATGGCGATTCAGCGTTTAATTGGTTTTGGGAAAAAAGAAGAGTTTAAGGAAATTTTGGCAATTTTAAGAAAGCAGAATCCTGATAGGATAAGGGTTCTGTGAAATTTGTCGTGTACAGAGGCTTTTTCTAATTCATCTAAATTACAAATTTTTAAAAATTTATTTGTTTCCTCAATGTATGGGTTGATTTCAACTTTTTCTGATATTAACTTTAAAATCGCTGTAATAGTTTTGTTTTTTTCATTTAATTTAACATCTTGTAATTCAGCTATTGCAATAAAATCTTTAAAGTTTTCAAAACAAATGATACAAGGGAAATTGCGCAAGATTAAAAATGATTCATTAGTTAAATCTTTAAATTTTTGACGAACTGCCTCATCAGTGTGTTCCACAAAACGACTTGTGCTATAGGTAATAGAAATTAGTTCATTATCTAAAGTATCTATTTCATATTCTGAATAACATTGTAAGAGATTAAAGTAAGCCATAAAAAACCCCGCATTAAGCGAGGTTTTTATAACATGAAATCAATTAATTAGCGAATAAATTAACCAATCAATTTCTTCATCAACTCATTCACTTGAGCAGGGTTGGCTTTACCACGTGACGCTTTCATCACTTGACCAACCAGACCGTTGAAAGCTTTCTCTTTACCAGATTTATACTCTTCAACCATCTTCTCGTTGGCAGCAAGAACTTCCTTAATAATCGCTTCAATCGCGCCTGTATCAGTTTCCTGTTTCAAGCCTTTTTCCGCAATAATCTCGTCCGCAGTTTTGCCTTCTTCCCACATAAAGCCGAACACTTGTTTCGCGATCTTACCGCTGATGGTATTGTCCACAATACGTGCGATCATGCCACCCAGTTTCTCACTCGACACAGGAGAATCAGCAAGGTCTAGGCCAGCTTTGTTTAGAGCACCTGAGAATTCACCCATTACCCAGTTTGCCGCAATCTTACCTTGTGCAGCACCGCCAGCAGCTTTCACCACATCTTCGTAAAACTCTGACATTTCACGAGTCAGTGTCAGTACGTGAGCATCATACTCAGTCACACCGAAGTCAGCCACGAAACGCGCACGACGTGCCGCAGGCAGCTCAGGCATTTGCGCTTTAATCGCTTCGATTTGCGCATCTGGAATCACCACAGGCAACAGATCTGGATCAGGGAAATAGCGGTAATCGTTCGCTTCTTCTTTTGAACGCATTGAACGCGTTTCCATCTTCACAGGGTCGAACAAACGTGTTTCTTGGTCGATGGTACCATCCCATTCCAAGATTTCCATTTGACGTTCAATTTCAACATTGATCGCTTGTTCAATGAAACGGAAAGAGTTCAAGTTTTTCAACTCGCAGCGTGTACCAAACGGTTGACCCGGACGACGTAAAGACACGTTACAGTCGGCACGGAATGAACCTTCTGCCATGTTTCCGTCAGAAATACCTAACCAACGTACAAGGGTGTGAATCGCTTTAATATAAGCAACCGCCTCTTCAACCGAACGCATATCCGGTTCAGAGACGATTTCAAGTAACGGTGTACCTGCCCGGTTGAGGTCGATACCAGATTGACCTTCAAATTGGTCATGAATCGATTTACCTGCATCTTCTTCAAGGTGCGCACGTGTTACGCCAATGCGTTTTACTGTGCCGTCTTCAAGTTGGATGTCGATATGACCCAAGCCCACAATTGGGTTGTCCATTTGGCTGATTTGGTAGCCTTTTGGAGAATCTGGGTAGAAATAGTTTTTACGTGCAAATACAGACGCTTGGTCGATGTAAGCATCAATACCCAAACCAAAGCGAATTGCAAGATCAACCACTTCTTTGTTGAGTACTGGCAATACGCCCGGCATTGCCAAATCTACAAGGCTCGCTTGTGTATTTGGGTCTTGACCAAATGTGGTAGATGAACCTGAGAAAATTTTGGTATTGGTCGCAAGCTGAGTGTGAATCTCGATACCAATAACGACTTCCCAACCATCAATCAGGTTAGATTTTGGTTTCGCAGCGTTCTTAGCCATTATGCGTTCTCCTCAGCAATTGCAGCGCGTTGTGTATGCCAATCGGTTGCTTGTTGGTACTGATGCACCACAGACAACAATTGAGATTCTGACCAGTAGTTACCAATCAACTGTAAGCCAACAGGCAAGTTGTCTTTGTCAAAACCAACAGGCGCGTTAATCGCAGGAAGACCTGCCAAGTTCACTGCGATGGTGTAGATGTCGCCTAAGTACATTTCTACAGGAGACAGGTTTGCACCAATTTTATATGCAGTCGTTGGTGCAGCAGGAGCAGCAATCACGTCTACAGATTCAAATGCTTTTAAGAAATCTTGTTGAATTAAACGACGTACTTTTTGTGCTTTCACATAATAAGCATCGTAGTAACCCGCAGACAGCGCGTAAGTACCAATCAAAATACGTTGTTGAACTTCTTTACCAAAACCTTCAGAGCGTGAACGTTTGTACAAGTCCATCAAATCCACAGGGTTTTCTGCACGGTAGCCATAACGTACACCGTCGAAACGAGATAAGTTAGACGATGCTTCAGCAGGGGCAATCAAGTAGTAAGTCGGCACGTAGCTTTCAGTCATGTTTAGGTCAATCTCAACCAAGATTGCGCCCATTTCTTCAAGCTTTTTCAGTGACTCTTCAACGCGTGCTTTTACGTCTGCATCTAAACCAGCAACGTTAAAGTACTGTTTAGGAATACCAATGCGTAAGCCTTTTATTGAAGTGCTGTTGAGGTTCGCTACATAGTTATCGACGTCTTTTTCAACCGAAGTTGAATCTTTCGCGTCATGACCTGCCATCACGTTCATGAGGTAAGCACAGTCTTCAGCCGAACGTGCCATTGGGCCGCCTTGGTCTAAAGATGATGCATACGCGATCATACCGAAACGAGAAACACGACCGTAAGTCGGTTTAAGACCAGTCAAACCACAGAAAGACGCAGGCTGACGGATTGAACCGCCTGTATCTGTACCTGTTGCAAATGGAGCAAGATCGGCTGCTACAGCCGCAGCAGAACCGCCTGAAGAACCACCCGGAACATGGTTTAAGTTCCAAGGGTTAGCCGTAGCGCCATAAAATGAATTTTCAGAGGTCGAACCCATGGCGAATTCGTCCATGTTCACTTTACCTAAAGTGACAAGGCCCGCAGCTTTACCTTTCGCTACAACGGTCGCGTCGTAAGGAGAGATAAAATTGTCCAGCATTTTAGAACCAGCAGTGGTTTTAATGCCTTGGGTACAGAAAATATCTTTATGTGCAATTGGTACACCGGTCAACGCAGTTGCATTGCCTGCTTTAATTGCAGCATCAGCCGCATCTGCTTGCGCAAGTGCTTGTTCAGCTGTCACGGTCACGTATGACTTGACTTGAGCATCGATTTTTTCAATGCGTTTTAAATAGTGTTCTGTCAATTCGCGTGAAGAAAATTTAGCGCCAGCCAAACCTTCAGACAATTCACGAATTGATAAGCGATGTAAATCTGTCATGAGAAATATTTCTTTACGTTTAATTTGAAAAAATGTTGATCTGAATAAAAATTATTCAATCACACGCGGAACAAGGTACAAGCCATCCTGTACTGCAGGAGCAACTGCTTGATATGCTTCGCGATGATTGGTCTCAGATACCACGTCTTCACGTAAGGGCTGTGGATTGTCGAATGGACTTTTTAGTGGTTCAACACCGTCAGTATCGATGCCTTTCAGGGTTTCCATCATGCCTAAAATTTTATTTAAACTTTGAGCATAGTCAGCAGATTGCGCTTCATCTAGCGACAATCGAGCCAGATGGGCAATCGCTGAAACTGTTTGTGCATTTAGATCTGCAGAATGCTGTGCATCCGATGTAGACATAACATTACCTAATCAGTATTAAAAAAATTCAAAATATCGTGGCTTATAATAAGCGATTGACTTGTTCAAATCATCACATTTAGTTAAAGTTGCCACCTTGCGTCCATATAAAAGTTTAACTGAGAACGTCCCCGTGATTCTAAAACGACTAATTGGCTTGTTTTCGCCGGATCTTGCCATTGATTTAGGCACTGCAAATACACTTATTTATGCGCCAGGACGAGGCATTATATTAAATGAACCGACGGTGGTGGCAATTCGCCACAGTGGTTCACAAAAAATCGTTGCCGCAGTAGGTCTTGACGCGAAACAAATGCTAGGTCGTACACCTGCAAATATTTCTGCAATTCGCCCAATGAAAGATGGTGTGATTGCTGACTTTGAAGTCACTGAAACGATGTTGAATCAATTCATTGGCAAAGTGCACGAAAAACGTTTGTTCCCACCTGCACCGCGTGTCGTGGTGTGTGTGCCATGTAAATCGACGTTGGTGGAACGCCGTGCAATCCGTGAAGCTGTATACAATGCAGGTGCACGTGAAGTTCGCTTAATTGAAGAGCCAATGGCTGCTGCAATTGGTGCAGGTATGCCTGTTGAGCAAGCCTGTGGTTCGATGGTTGTCGATGTTGGTGGTGGTACAACTGAAATCGCGATCATTTCACTTCAAGGTTGTGTCTATGCAGACTCACTACGTATCGGTGGTGATGTATTTGATGAGCAAATCATAAACTACGTGCGTAAAGCACATGGTTGTGTGATTGGTGAAACCACTGCAGAAAACATCAAAAAAGAAGTTGGTATGGCGCTTCCAGAAGAAGGTGCAAAACCTTTGGAAATCGAAGTCCGTGGTCGTAACTTGGCTGAAGGTGTACCTCGTGCGATTACTGTCACTTCTGATGAAGTGACTCAAGCGATTTCTGATCCACTGCAAAACATCGTGGCTGCGGTTAAATCTGCACTAGAGCAAACGCCACCTGAGTTGTCTTCAGACATCGCAGAACGCGGTATTGTGTTGACTGGTGGTGGTGCATTACTTCGCAATCTTGATAAGCTTCTTGCAAAAGAGACAGGTCTTCCTGTGGTGGTTGCAGAAGATCCACTATCATGTGTTACACGTGGTGGCGGTAAGGTTCTCGAATTCTTCGATAACCCTAATCATGACATGTTATTTGTAGGCTAAGAAAAGGACTCGGCGGGTGCAAACGCAACTGTTTTCAAGACAACCGCCATCTTTTCGCTCATTTATCATTGCGGTGATTACATGCTTGGTGGTGCTTTTCTTTGATTGGCGCATGCCACATGTAATCCAACCGGCCAGAGACGTCTTGTATGCGGCATATAATCCAATTTATGCCCTTGCAAGCTATCCAGTGTTATCGCGAGAATGGCTGAATCAACAAACCAAGTCTGAAGCTCAATTACGTCGTGAAAATACCGCGATGAAAGCAGAGTTAATTCAGGCTCAAGTCCGTTTACAGAAACTATCTGAACTTTCTGCTGAAAATACTCGACTGCGTGGCCTGCTCGATACACCACTCATTATTGATGGTCGTATGGAGATTGCCGAAGTCATTGGTACCGATGCTGATCCCTTACGTCATATTATTGTGATTAACCGTGGAGCCAGCAGTCAGCTTAAAGTGGGACAAACTGTACTCGATGACAAGGGCATTATGGGGCAAATTATCAATGTTTACCCGCATAGTAGTCGTGTCATGTTGCTCTCAGACAAAGAGCACTCTTTATCCGTGCGGATGGAGCATACCGGTATGCGCGCAATCGTTACGGGTACAGGTGACTTAGGTCGACTTAAGATGGAATACGTACCAACCAGTGCCAATATCAAAGTCGGTGAAAAAGTCTATAGCTCAGGGCTAGGGGCACATTTCCCAGCGGGTTATTTGGTAGGGACAGTCTCGAAAGTCAGTCGTCACAATAGTGGTGAATTTGCCCAAATTGATATCAATCCTGCTGCCCAATTGGCAGGTGGTCATCATGTGGTTGTGCTATTTTCCGATTCTTTAGCGATGGAGCAACCGCATGTCACTCGCTAAGCTTAGTCGTCATACAGAGCGCGACCCATTATTTCCAATTATCTTTTCCATCATTTTGGCATCCGTGCTGATGGTGTATCCGCTTTCTTATGACCTATCGGGTTGGCGCCCATTATTCATGATGATGATCATGCTATTTTGGGTCCTCTGTCAGCCGACATGGTGCGGTGTTTGGTTTGCATTTGCCACAGGTCTCTTTACGGACTTATTGACTGATGCGCCATTTGGCATGAACGCACTGAGTTTTGTGGTCATTGCATTTGTGACACGCTTTTTGACCCGTGAACGTCGTATCCTCACATTTGGTAATTTATGGATTATTGCTGCAATGGCAATTTTCGCGCATTTACTGTTTGTGTGGATTGTTCAAGTGATGGGTGGAGCACAGTTTTCATTTGCCCGCCATTGGCAGCCAATTGTTACTAGCTTACTCATTTGGCCAATCATGTATTACTTCTTGAGAAAATGGCGCATATAATTTTAGCTTCGAGTTCTCCTCGACGACGCGAACTATTGCAACAATTAGGTCTGGAATTTGAAATTTTCAGTCCAGATATTGATGAGTCCGTGTTGGAAGGAGAACCTGTAGCGGATTATGTAGAGCGTTTAGCACGTGCTAAAGCTTGCGCAGTACAACAACAATTCCCTGATGCTATTGTTATTGCCGCCGATACCAGTTTAGGCGTTGATGAGCACATTTTAGGAAAACCAGCGTCGAAAGCACATGCTTTTTCTATGTGGGAAATGATCTCTGGACGAAAACATGATGTGTTTTCAGGTGTTTGTGTCAGTACAAAAGATCAAATATACAGTATAGTAGTGCGCACACAGGTTGAATTTCAAACGCTGAGTCTAGCTGACATGGAAAGCTATTGGGCAACAGGTGAACCAATCGGCAAGGCGGGAGCCTACGCCATTCAAGGAATTGCTGCGCGCTATATTCCTTGTATTGAAGGGAGCTACAGCAATGTCGTTGGGCTGCCTTTGCATGAAACCGTACAGTTATTACAGACAGTTAAGGCATTAAATTAACTGCTGCAACACAAGAATTTTTATAATGTTTTGAGTTTTGATATGTCTGACGAGTTGTTGATTAACGTCACACCGATGGAATGTCGTGTGGCGTTGATTCAAAACGGTACGGTCAATGAATTATTTGTTGAGCGCACCGTGAAGCGTGGGTTAGTGGGCAATATTTATAAAGGGAAAGTTGTTCGCGTGCTTCCGGGTATGCAGGCTGCTTTTATTGATATTGGATTGTCGAGAACGGCTTTTTTACATATCAATGATATGGTCTGGCAGCGCAATCAACCAACCCCGAATGTTTTTGAGCTGTTACAACCAGGGCAAGTACTCACCGTACAAGTCATGAAAGATATGTTGGGTACCAAAGGTGCACGACTATCAACTGATCTTTCTATTCCTTCTCGTTACCTTGTTTTAATGCCATATGGCAGTCATACCGGTGTTTCTCAGCGCATTGAGTCTGAAGAAGAACGAGATCGCTTGCGTAGCATGATTGAACGCATTCAAAAGGAACACAACTTACCGGGTTCAGTCATCGTTCGTACTGCTGCCGAAGGTATTCCTGAATGTGAAATTGCGCAGGACATGGCCTATTTAGCAAAACTGTGGGAATACATACAACGTAAACAACGCAGTATTGTCGTACCTTCTTTGATTTTTGAAGAGCTACCTTTACCTCAACGCGTCATCCGTGATTTGGCCAATGAAGAGACGTCTAAAATTCAGGTCGACTCACGCGAAGTGCATGGCAAATTGCAAGAGTTTGTCCAAGAATTTGTACCGAGTATGCAAAATCGCTTACTCCATTATCCGGGTGAGCGTCCAATTTTTGACTTGTACAATGTCGAAGAGGATATTCAGAAAGCCTTACAGACACGTGTAGCACTTAAGTCTGGCGGCTACCTGATGATCGATCAAACTGAAGCGATGACCACGATTGATGTCAATACTGGCTCCTACGTCGGTGGTCGTTCGCTTGAAGACACTGTGTTTAAAACCAATATGGAAGCCACACAGGTCATTGCACGTCAGCTCCGACTACGTAACTTGGGCGGGATTATCATTATTGACTTCATTGATATGCAAGAAGCACATCATCGTGAAGAAGTGATGAGCCAGTTTGAGAAAATGCTTGAGCGCGATCATGCTAAAACCAAGATCACTCAAGTGTCTGAGCTGGGTTTGGTGGAAATGACTCGGAAACGCACCCGTGAATCTTTAGAGCATCTCCTTTGTGATTCTTGCCCGACCTGTCAGGGGCGTGGTTATGTGAAAACTGCTGAAACAGTTTGCTATGAAATTTTCCGTGAAATCTTGAGATATGCACGTGCTTATGAATCACAAAGTGGTTTCACTGTGGTGGCACATCCGTCGGTGATTGATCGATTGTTAACTGCTGAAGCACCTGCGGTAGCTGATTTAGAGCACTTTATTAGCCGTGTGATCAAGTTCCAAGTGGAAAATTTATATACGCAAGAGCAATACGATATCATTCTGAGTTGAAATTGTAACAGAATATCGTTAAACACTTGTTACAACTGAGATTTTACTTTTGAACTGTTATTTTGAATACTAGACACATCAAATAGCCAAAGCCATTTTCCCGTAATGAACTTGAAAATGGCTTAGCAAAAAGAGGTGTATTATGGGTGTTAGTAAAACAGTAATGAAAAGTGGTCTTAAAACTGTTGTTGAAGCAAAAGCGATCCATTCAGGTTATATCGTGGATGAACGTGGTAATGAAGTTCAAATTACAGCGTCTATGATTCGTTCTGCTTGTCATCAGTTACTTAAACAGTGCCGAGCTATCAAAGCTTAAATATTGAAATATAAATAATGTAATCCAGAGGGTTAAAGTGCTAACGCGCAATTCTAAAATATTTAATGTGCTAAAATTTTATAAATAATGGAAAATAAACTTAATTATCAGTTCGTATCTACAAGTCATAATTAAACAATAACAACGGATTTGTTCACCTAAATTTTAGCTTATACACGTAAATTGCTCCAAAAAATCACTCAAAGTTCAAATACTAAAAACCCGTCTAGATTGTTTAATTTAGACGGGTTTTTAATTTTTTGGATGGTTCAAGATGCTGATGAATTGATACCAAATCTAGAAACAGGCGGTTAGCTAACCGCCTGTAACTTTGGGGAATCTTGGTTCACAATAGTTTCAAATCGTTGAATTTCTTCTTCCAAATGCGTCAGTAAATTTTGCATTTTTGGCAGCGCATTACGACATGCGGTTAAACCAACTTCAAGCTTATCTAAATAGCTGGTCATGGTGATATTAAGCGCTTGACCATCCAAAACAATAGACGCTGGGTAGAGCGCTTCTAAACGTGCACCATTCCAATATAACGGCTCTTGTGGGCCGGGAACATTCGAAATGACCAAGTTAAAGGCCTGACGTTTTGGCATGAAGCCTGATGCAATATTTAAACCTGCTGCACTGTAGACAAAAGCACTGTAGTTTAAAATTTGATTCGAGTTCATCCGCTTAAAGCGCTCTTTGGCATTGAGCACACTACGACGCACAATCTTCAACCGTTCTAGCGGATCTTCTTTATGGGTTCCAAGATTGGCCAAAATCATGGTAATACGGTTTGACATATCTGAATCATCGGTACGAACTGATGCAGGCACCATGGCAATCAATGGCTTTTTAGGTAAAGCATTTTGTGTAATTAAATATTCACGTAATGCGCCTGAACAAATTGCAAGCACAATATCATTAATTGTTACGCCGAGTGACTTGGCAATATGTGACAAACGTGAAAATTCAAAAGACTGAGCAGCGAAACGACGAGAAGAACTAACCCGTTGGTTTAATATTGAACTCGGCGCTTGGAAACTAGACACATAATCTGGGTTACGCCCCATATCTTTCATTACTGTTTGTGACAGTTCGTACAAAACTCGTGGAGTTGAGTCAAGTTGTCCCTTAATGGTCGATAACAGACCTTTCATACGACTGGATTTAGGCTGTTTCAGGCGTTTTGCACGAGGGCCTTCTACACACCATGGTGGCACAATTCTTTTAGCATCTGGGTCATGCGAAAGTGATTTTTCAACTAAACGCATACCTGCAATGCCATCGACCATCGCGTGGTGGATTTTGAAGTACATCGCAAAACGATTGCCTTCAATGCCTTCAATAATATGGCAAGTCCAAAGCGGTTTCGCACGGTCAATCAGCGCACTGTGTTCTTGAGAAATATAAGTCAAAAGTTCACGAATACGACCGGGATGCGGCAGTGCGATATGGCGGAAGTGATGATCTAAATCAAACTCTTCGTCTTCATCCCAAAAGAAGCCGTTGAGTTTATTGTTAAAAGGAGGAATAGGAATGGATTTTGAATTACGAATATCTGCGACTAAATCTTGAATAAAAGTATCTGGTGCATTGTCAGGGATCTGAAATAAAAATAGACCACCTACGTGCATCGGTTGTTGCCGTTTCTCTAAATTTAAGAATATGAAATCAATAGGATGTAATGGACGCATAGCGTTGATTGCCTCACTGCAATTTCTACAGCTGCTCATGTATGAGTAGCATTGTTAGAATTATTAAATTGTCATTTGCAGTATAGCGTTTTTACGTTGAAATGATACGGAATTATGTGTATCGATGCGTTGAAAAAAACCACTGCTATGCAGTGGTTTTGTGATCTTTATTTTTTCATGTTGCCTGCGTGTAAGCCGCATTCTTTATGGGTTGCATCTTCCCACCACCAGCGACCTTCTCGTTCGTGTTGATTCGGTAAAACAGGACGAGTACATGGTTCACAGCCAATCGAGATAAAGCCTCGTTCGTGTAGTGGATTATATGGAATTTCCATTAGACGGATATAGTTCCAGACATCAGCGCTAGACCAGTTTGCCAAAGGATTATATTTAATCAATTGCTTGCCCGGACCTGAAAAACCGGGGTCTGCTTGTACCACAGGAATTTCATTACGTGTGCCTGGGCTTTGGTCTTTACGTTGACCTGTGATCCAGCCATCTAAAGTGGCTAGTTTTTTACGCAAAGGTTGTACTTTACGGATACCACAGCATTCTTTATGTTCATCTTGATAGAAGCTAAAAAAGCCCTTTTCTGTTACCAGTTTTTGTACGGCATCACTTTCTGGGAAACAGATTTCAATATCAATTTTATAATGTTTACGGACAGTATCTAAAAATTGGTAAGTTTCAGGGTGTAAGCGACCGGTATCTAAACTAAATACACGAAAAGGAATCCCTAAGTTCGATGCAAGATCAATCAGTACAACATCTTCTGCACCAGAAAAGGAAATCGCAACTTCACCTTGCTGGCTAAGCGCAAGTTTCATAATCTCAGAAGGTGATTTATCTGCATATTCAGATGCAAGTGCATCGACAAGGTCAATAGTAGGGATGGTAGTCATGAATGTCCTGGCTATAGGCTTGGAACGTTAAAACCTATATTAATTTATTTCAGAACTATTTTAATGGAAATGCTAAAACACACTTATCACTAAAAAATAGATACTTATGAAAAAAATAGATTTAAAAAAGAACAATGCATTTTTTTATTCTTCCGCTATGATAATGAAAAATTTTTTTCACATAACAGAGGGTAGAGTGCATGGAAGTCGTTTGTTTAGATCTAGAAGGGGTTTTAGTACCTGAAATTTGGATTAATTTTGCGAAAAAAACAGGCATTAAAGAACTTGAAGCAACGACTCGTGACATTCCAGATTACGATGTGTTGATGACTCAGCGTTTAAATATCCTAAAACAACACGGTTTGGGTTTAAACGATATTCAAGACGTAATCGCAGATATGGGGCCATTTGAAGGTGCAAAAGAGTTTGTAGAGTGGGTGCGTACTCATTTTCAATTGATTATTCTTTCAGATACTTTCTATGAGTTTGCACATCCATTAATGCAGCAACTTGGTTGGCCAACGATTTTCTGCCACAAATTAGAAACTGATGAAAATGGTATGATCTCAGCTTATAAGCTTCGTCAACCTGATCAAAAGCGTAAAGCCGTTCAAGCATTGCATGGGTTAAACTTCCGGGTGATTGCAGCAGGTGATTCTTATAACGATACGACGATGCTTGGTGAAGCAGATGCGGGTTTCTTATTTGATGCGCCTGACAATGTGATTGCAGAATTTCCACAATTCCCACCAATTCATGGCTATGCTGCATTAAAAGAAGCGATTCGTAATGCTTCAGTTCGTGATATTCCAGCTTAATTCTGTATAGCTGGTTATAGAAAAGGGCGCTTATGCGCCCTTTCTTGTTTAATGCAAAGCTGTTCTAACAACTTAGAAGCGATAGCCTATTTTCAAACCATAGCCAAGCGCATGGTTATCTTCAAATTCACCTACTGGATTACCACCAGTTTGAGCAGTAGCATCACCTAACCAGAAGTATTTAACACCTGCTTGGATGAAATAGTTTTCAGCAGGACTATATTGACCACCTAGACCAACATTCCAATTCCCTTCAACAGGGCCTAAAGTCGTAATAGGGTTGCCAGCACCAGAGTCATAACCCACAGCTGCAGTACCCGCCCATTTATCATTGAACTTACGAGAAATACCTGTAGTGATTGAGTACTGATCGTCAGAATAATCAATTAAATTGTTGCCGCCTGAACGTTGGAATAATGCTTGCGGTGTTACTGCAAATTGATCCCAATGAACCCAGCGAAGGTTAGCAAAAGCTAAAGTGTTTGCAGCAATACCAGTTTGTAAATCTACGTTTACAGATTGCGGTGTAATTGCATCAACACGAGCGTCAGCTAAACCGATCGTAGTACCTGTAGGTAGAGTAACACCAGGAGCAACAGTCATAGGAGATGAAAGCGTATAAGTTTCTTCACCAGTTGCTTTGTGCTTGATTTCTGAACGATACGTTACAGAAGCTTTTAAAGCAATTTTTGGAATAGAGTAGGCGAAACCTGCTAACCAACCATATGCTTCTTCTTCAGCAATCTTGATGTTATAACCAGAAAGGCCTTGGTAAGCTAAACCACGGAGTTTGATATCTGCTTCAACAGTTTGCCATACTGGACCTGCATAGAAGTTCCAGTTCTCTGTTGGTTGGTAACCAATTAACGCTGTTAGGTTTTGTGTATCAACTTCAACACTTGTACCCGTGCCGTTTGAACCGAAGAAAAGTGAATTGCTGTCGTATGCTGCATCTGCACCATACGGTTGATCATAGATCAAACCTAAAGAAATTTTATCAGTCGCTTGTACTTTAATTGCTGCTGAAGGGAAGTAGTAGTCTTCACCCATGTCATCAACTTTATTTTTCAGTAAATCTTGACCTTCTACTTTTGGGTCTAAAATAGAAATGCCAGCTTCTGCGTAGTTACCAGGTTGTAAGAATGCTGAAATAGACTGACCTGAACGATCTAGACCCGCTGCAAATAATGATGCTGTTGGTAAAGCGGTAAGTAAAATTGCGTAGCTAAGGTGATTTAAGCGCATACTTTTCCCTGTTCGTAACTTTTGATGTTATTTCAATGTGTGGAAAGTAACATAAATAGAAAAACAGTAAATAAGAGTTGCTACTCTAAAAATGAACTGTATAAGTTAAAAAATAAGCAATGCTAGAGTAATTATTCTAGAAGGTGTTATTTATGTTTATGATTTATAAATAAAAAAATAGAGTATTTAACTTAATGTTTATCTTTGAACTTAAGAAATTCAAATGCTCAATCTATGAACATTTGAATTAAATTATTTTTACAATAGTAGATTGGATATATTTCCAATCTACTGATACCGAGAATTAGAAGCGGTAACCGATTTTTAGACCGTAAGCCCATGCATCGTTATCTTCAAATGATGCTACTGATTCATTTGTACCAAACATTGATGCAGGTTGTGCTTCAGCATCACCTAACATGAAGTATTTAACACCACCTGCGATAAAGTAGTTAGGCGCTGGGCTGAATTGTAAACCTAAGCCAACGTTCCAGTAGCCTTCAGTAGGACCAAGTGTTGATACAGGGTTGCCTGCACCAGAATCCCAACCTACAGAAACGTTACCAGCCCATTGTTCACTCAATTTACGACCTATACCAACTGTAGCATTGATTTGATCGTCAGAATAAGCAACAAGGTCAAATCCACCAACAGGACCACGACCAAGGGCACCTAATGTTTCAGATGCTTTACCAAAAGCGGTTGGGCGAATTGCAAAATTTGACCAATCTACCCAACGTACATTTGCAAATGCGACAGTGTCGGCCATGATACCAGTTTGAAAATCAAGGTTAACAGACTGCGGTGTGGTGATCTTAGTGTCAGCACGCGTTGAAAAAGCACCGCCTAGTAGAGCACTGCTTCCAGTTTCAGTGGTTGCAGCTTCGTGATCAATCTCAGAACGGTAAGTAATAGATGCTTTTAAAGCAATTTCTGGGATTTGGTACGCTAATCCTGCTAACCAACCAACGGCACTATCTTCTTTCATATTTGCATTATATAAACCGAGAGCTTGGTTTGCTCCATATGCAATACCACGTAGTTGAACATCGCCTTTTACTGTTTGATATACACCACCGCCATAAATGTTGAAATTTTCAGTCGGTTGAAAACCTAATATCATCGAGATATTTTGAGTGTTAACTTCGACTTCCGTTGTTTCGCCCATTAATTGGAATGCGCCAGGGTTACCTGCAACTGGTAGTGTTTGATCTGTTGCACTATATTTAGCTTCTGCACCAAAAGGTTGATCATATAGTAAACCAAAAGAAAAATTATCAGTTAGCTGTAATTTTAATGCTGCGTGTGGAAAATAGTAATCACCCGCCATGTCATCTAGTGATGTATTAGCAAGAGCTCCTAATGTTGGGTTGCTAGCAGGTGCAGTGCTGTTCATCTTCCCTGAAACATTCGGATCTAAAACCGAAATACCTGCTTCAAAATAGTTCCCTGGTTGTAAAAATGCAGAAATAGATTGTCCTGAACGATCTAGTGCTGCTGCAAAAGCACCTGTCATTGGAACTGAAGCAAGAATCATGGCTGTAGCTAAAGTTTTTAATTTCATTCTTCGTCATTCCTTGAGATACGAATTTGATTTTTATGGTTACTGCATATATTCGTTATGGAAAACTTCTTAATACTCTTAGGCTTAATTGTTACTCCATGTGACAAAAATAGCACAATTAAAATAAGAGTAAATGCTCTAGATTGAAAAATATGGCTAAAAGTTGCTATTTTTAGAGTAAAAGTACTAATTAATATATATAACATTTTGATTATTATTTAATATTTTCATTTAGCGCATTATTTTCTAAACCTAGAAAAAAATTGAAAAAATTTTGATATGAGCAGTCATAAATTGATTTTTTGGCCTTATGGACCATACTATGTGTCGTTTTTTGCATTGAGAGGTAGGTGGCTAGCACATTTTAAAGCGCTATTTAACTGTTCTTAAAAATAGTCTTTGAACAGTAATCTTTGTAAAAACAATAACTAAGTTAAAAACTGTAATTGATAGGTTTTTAGTGTGAAAGGTTCTTTCTTCATATTTATTGGTATATGGGGGATTACAAATACAGGGAGGAGGGATATCTCAGAAATTGTGCGCTCTGCGGGTGTCGAACTCTATATTTAAATTAATGATTATAAAGTATAAATTATTTTAGTTAAGTTTCAGTACCGTAAAAAATACCGTAAAAAAATAAAGTGCTATATAAATATTATGCCAAAAAAAGCCTCCGTAATTAAGAGGCCTTGGCTTTGTGTTGCAAAATCCATTCATCAAGTTCAGATTCTTTCCATCGAGCTATTTTGCGCTTTCCAGTACCCAGTAATATTGGTTGAGGGAATTCACACTGCTCGATCCATTTATAAATGGTTGACTTGCCAATTTGAAGTTTTGCTATAACTTGATCAATTGGCAATAATTTTGTTGACTGATCGCTCATGACACCTCTCCCAAACTCTTCACCACGCCATTCGGCAACCCAAACACATCTTTAAAAGCCTTATCAAATTCACCGCTTGCAATAAACCGATCAATATCAGAACTTGGATGGTCGTGCTCCTTTATATAACTACTCAATGCCTGATATATACCGTTTGAATTTCCCTTTGTTACACCGACATGAATCTTGTCACCAATATTTTTAACTGAAAATTCAACATTCAGATTTGAAGCGTCAATGATTTCCATAAATGGTACAAATTCGTCCTGATTAAAAATCAGATCAAATGGCATTTCTTTGTGTAGCTCGTCGCAAACATAGTTAGCCAGTTGAAGTTTTGTTAATTGAATTTCAGTCATTCCATTCTTCCTCAAACACTGTTTCACTAAGCTCCCCACCACAAAAACAACAAAACTTAAAAGAGTGTTCCGATGGCAGCATACAGTCATTAAAAACAAAGGTTTCACCACACTCTGTTTCCCAGTTAGCATCTTGGTTCTCAACCCAAGCACATTGTTTTTCAATCATTGGCTGGCTCCTGTGCTTCGATCATGGCTGTGTAATCTTTTGATAAGCGCTCTACAAACTTTCTGTGTTCACCCATTGAGGCGGGGAAAACCTTACCTTTCATATATGCTTCAATCTGCTTAGGAGTTATCTCAATAGGAACAACCGCAAACCCTTCCGGCACCGCTTGGGCTTTGGCTTCCTGCTCAATAGCATTTGCAAAGTCATAAACATATGCGTTTAAGTCCATGTTTCCACTTGCTTGCAACTTTAAAGAAAAACCGTTTGCCAAAGCCAATTCTTTAATTTTCTGAATATCCATCACACCACCTAAACCTTTAGTTCGCCACG
>NZ_VOYN01000064.1:0-17178 GCF_013420275.1 Acinetobacter sp. YH01020 | reverse complement strand
GACATTATGGAAAAAATGGTCCGGCTATCATTGCCGAAGTTTGGTCGAAACTAAGATGCATTGCATCAAATTATTGGGGGATAAACTCAGTGCAAGAAAATTTGATAGCCAAGTCAATGAAATTCATACACGTGTAGCAGTCCTCAACAGATTTACGGAATTAGGTCGACCACTTACCCAAGTTACGCCTTAAATTTGGCTCAATTAGGGGGGCTTTGTATTTCAAATCTTTGTGCAACAAAGCCCCGAATAATTGCCATGATGCGGTACCAAAAAGTTTGAATCTGTGACTTTAAGAAATTGAGCTCGCAGCATATTACATTTTTTTTGACACGATTCCCTTAGGTAACCCCCCAAATTCATGCTAAAAAAATGCAAGGTTTGTTGGCTTGGAAATTGGTTGTCTCAAGCATTAGTCCCTAAAACTATTACATTTTTTGATACTATCTTCTAAGATTACCTAATAATGTATATGGCTAAATGTATTGCTAGGTTTGAATTTTTTTTACTGGGCATTTGAATAAGATTAAAGGGTAGATTGCCCTAAGCAATATTGAATAATCCTTCTGGGAAAAACGTTAAATGAATGACTTGCATGAATTGAATGGCCTAAAAAATATTTATCTCTATGATTCATACTTACCAAATAATTCTACAAAAATTGAATTAGGTGAAGGGAATTCTAATTTAACGGGTGCAAATGGTGCAGGAAAAACCTCTACCTTAAATTTAATCCCAATATTTTATGGGGCCCGTCCAGACAGATTAATGGATCGCTCTGCCAATAAACTCAATTTTACAGATTATTATCTCCCTCATGCGCGTAGCATGATTGTGTTTGAATACAACACACCGATGGGACTTTGCTGTGCTGTTTTTTACCGTAATCAGGATAAACAATGCTATCGCTTTATTCAGGGCAGCGCATCTGAGACTGTTTTTTCAAAATCTTCTATCGAATTCCATAAGCAACACAAGACTGTAAAAAGTCTGTTGCAAGAAATTGAAATTAAAGGTTATTACGTCAGTAAACAGATCGACAATAGCCTGGATTATGTAGCGGTTCTAACTAGCGATAAAAAACGTCTGAATCGTGATTTCAAATTGAGGGATCTTGCTTCTATTTTCTCTCTTAGCGGTAAAGGCCATGAATTAAAGCATATTGGGGCATCCACCCAGATCACCCTAAATAAAACCAACCTGTTAGATAACTTCAAGCTCATGTTGGTTGATGCTTTTTTAGAAAATGAGCAGATGATGAATCAGCGCTCAAATACGCTGAATTCTTCCAGCCTCATTGCTGATGTTCAGACATTACGGGAGTTTGATAAGGAAAAGCCAAAACTGCAACTGGGGATCGAGCAGCGACATGCTTTAATGCAGACTTACTCTTTGCTGGAGGCTTATCGAGGTCAGGCACTCAATAAACTAGAGTTTAATAATACGACAATCGCACAGCTTCGTTATCAGAGAAGCCAAGCTATTGAACATGCCAAAGCTGGATTAAAGGTGATTGAAAATGAGATTATTGCGAATAGCTCCAATGAATCACGGGCGAAAGGTGAGTTGGAAGGTTTACAACATAGTTTAGCTTTAATAGAGGAAAACGAGCAGAAATATAAAAATGCTGACATTCTGAAAAAACAGGAAGAATTCAGTAATCTTGCTAAGTACAAGCAGGAAGCTGAAGATGCGCGCCGTTATGTGGATGAGTTAGAGAAGAACCAGAAAGAAATTGTTCATAAATTTGAAAAACTTAAAAATAATGCCTTGGAAGAAAAAGACCGAGATTTAGCTGCTATTCATGAACGTAAGAATGAGGTTTCTAATTTAATACACAATTTGCAACAGGATAGGTCTCATGCAGTAGATCAACTGGCTTTGGATGAAAAAAATGAGCTTAATGCTTTCGAGCAAAGCAAACAGAATGAGCGCAAATTTTATGAAGATGAGGTTGATCACTGCAACAATTTGATTGCTGAAGCATCTAATCATACTCAGGAAGAGCAACAGCAAATCGAAGAGTACCAGCTGAATCTACACACTCACCAAAAAGCGATACGGAATAAGGAACAGCAACTCAACACAGCAAACGCTGATTTATCACGCCTAAAAAGCGAGCACACTCGAGCTAATGTAGATTTTGATTCAGCTAAACACCATTTAGATAAATCTACACAAACGGAACATCAGTTAAGAGATATCTTGTATCAGAAAAATACATTATTGAGCTTTCTGAAACAATGTCCTGAAGACGATTGGAAACACAACATTGCCAAACTGATTAATCCTAAATTATTTTTGCATACCGGGTTGAAGCCTTCTTGGGACTCAGAACAACAAAGCGGACATGTTAGTTTCTATGGCCTTCATCTTGATACTTCCAAGCTAGATCTTCCGGTTGAAGCCGAATCACTCAATGAATTGGAGCAGCGCCTTGCAAAGGCAACCACTATTTTGGAAGAGGCTAAAGAAAAATACAGCCATACTGAAAAAGCAGTGGCTGTAGCTGCCAAAGCAGTTCAGAATTTTGAGCTAAACCTCATTAAATTACAGAATGAGCTGCGTCAATGCCGAGAAACATTTGATAGTACCCAGCGTATATTTGAGCAATATAAGCAAAAGATCCAAACAAATGTAATGGATCGGAGAAAATTAGCTGAAGGACAACGTGATCAGGCTCGTCAGCGATTAAAATTATTCAATCAACAAGTAAATGTAGAACGCCAAATGATTCATGATCGTTTTGGCAATGAAAAAAACCAAATTCAGCAGAGTTATGATTTCAAAATTAAAGAACAATTAGAACGTAAAGCAATGTTGGATGAAAGATCTAAATCTGTGATTCATAAATGTGATAATAAACTCATAGATCTTGAATCTTTACGTAATAGTGAATTGCAGCAAAAAGGTTTGGATACTACGCTTTATCAAAAGGCACAGGATCAGCTAAAACAACTGAACCATAAATGTCATATCGTGAAAGATTATGAAATCATCTTGATGCAGTACAAGATTTGGTTCGAGCAGGAATACTCTCGTAAAACGGGGATCTGCACTTTAATCGGAAATCTCGAACAAGAAATTTATGCTTTCCGACAAAATTTTGACAAACTGAATGTCAAAACCGAAAAACTTAAACAACAATCACGTCATGAAGTTAACCTTATTGAAAGCAATCTTCAGCAGGTTGAAGAGGAAAATACCAAGATAGCTTCTTTAAGAAACCGTATTAATTCAGTACTGGAAGGTATTCCGCAGATTGAACAGCTTGAGGTTGCTGCGCCGGTTAGTTTTGAATGGTTTTACCGGAATACGGAGGATCATCTCAATCGTCAGAAAGAACAGCTCAAGGAGTTGAAACAATCCCTCAATACCGTACTAAGTATTTTACGCCAGAATAGTGATTTCGAGCTCTATAAGCAGTGGGAAAATCGCATGGCACTATTGGGCAATGTGAACACCACCACATATGATCTTTACGGTATGAAAGAAATCGAAAATATGCTGTTGGTGGATATTCCCACAAAAGAAAACCTCACGATCAATAGTTTTAAACTGGCTACTTACGATTTACGTAATTATGGACAATCTTTGGCTAAGTTCCGCCGTAAGCTGAATGCGATATCTAAGGATCTTACAGAGCAAACCAATACAACCAATCCATTTACAGCGTTAGGTAATATTCAGATTGAATTACTTTCTGTACTTGATGGCCTCAATGTCTATGAGCAGTTAGATCGCTTTGAAAAAGATCTGGATGAAGAATCAATCCAGGAATCATCTCAGCTCATACTACCGAGTGAGAAGCTAATACGGTCATTTGAATCAGCTGTTAAAGCATTAGAAAAGTCGAATGTTCAGACTGACGATATCCGCTCTTTAGTCAAACTGCGTATCAGCTATGAGGAAAATAACCGTAAGGTTTATGTGAACAATGATTCTGATTTGCTTTCCGGCAGTAGTACTGGTTTATCACGATTAATTGTCATTATTATCTTTACGGCTTTAACACGAAAACTATGTCCAGATATCAATACAGTCATCCATGTACCACTCGATGAAATCGGCCAGTTTGATTCACAAAATACAATGCGATTATTCGAGTTGATGCAAAAGCAGAATATTTATCTAGTCTGCGCTCAGCCGAACTTATCCAGTGAATTAAGTGAAAGCTTTGTGCATAAGAATGATATCGACCGAAACTTCGGTATACGCAAGTTTAAAACCCAGAAAAACGAAAAACCTAATCCGCTTTTAGCCTAGTGGGGACCTATTATGCAAATTGCTAAATCAATTTTTTCTGACATTGTAAATGTTTTAATTTCTGGAGGAATTATTGATGAACATGTCCACAAAGATCTCTACCACAAGCTCCAAGATGATCTGGTCTTGGAGGAAATAAATAATTATCTCGATTGGATGGGAAAAAAGTGCGTCCGTACCAAAGATAATTATGGGTTCTACTGTGTCTTTAGTGAAAGTCGCAAGAACAAAGCAACCCGTGAACTTCTAAGAAAACAGTTCAGCGAAATTGTGTCGAAAATGGAGCCCTTGAATGACTGGCTTCGCTTATGCCGTTCAATAAAAGACAATAGTCGTATCATGCAATGTGGGGATACGGTGACTTATGGTGAACTCATCACTGAGGTTGAACGATCTCCACTGATTATGTCGCAACTTAAGGAATTGGTCATTAAATTAGGTAAGGCATCCACCTCACCCAAAGAGCAGATTAGCTCTGTGCTTCAATACCTTGTCAGCAATCAATATCTACATCCAACCGGCAACACTGGCACGACTTATATTGCGACAGCTAAGTGGTCTGTTTTCTATGATGAGCTAGAATACATTTGTACTTTTAATGGCATCAATTACGATGAAATACCTGAACCGGAGCAGGGCGAGCTGATATGAGTGAGTTGGAATATCCAGCAGCCAAAGCGGCAAAAGCGCTCAACAACTATATTGAGCATATCGGTAATGCGATTGTATTTAACAACGCAATTGTGCCTGTAAATGATGACAATGAGTATTTAATCAAAGTATTGAATAAAGCAGAACTTGGCTATTTCAACACTGAAAAAAATGGCTTTAACTTATACAACCACGTGATTTCATTCGTAACGTATTATGAGAAAAAACGTAGGGTTACTGACAGCTCTAAACAGATTCATAAACTTATTTCAGATATTCGTGCCAATATCAGTGAATTTGAAACGACCAAACTCAAAAGTGTAGAAGATGCTGAAATTTATAAGGATGAAATTAGTGAAGGTATTGTTGAATTAGCCAATACTATTTTTGAGAGCTGCTATGATTTCTCCACCCAAGCACTTCAAGACCTGGCATTGTTTAACAATCTTGAGGTCCGTATTCAACGCATTGAAAAAACCATCAGGATTTTAAGTTCATTGACTGAAGTGATGGGCGCACTTTCAACCAACGCAATGCTTGAGCTTGGTGCTTCAGATAAAGATCTTGAAAGTTTGGTGGTAAATAAGCTGATCCCCGTATTCATTATCTGTAGTAAAGAGGTGAAATACAGTGCTTCTAAATTAAATAAGCAGTTGTTTGATTGGAAACAAGAATTATCTTCGCAGAAAAAAAGCAACATGGTGGATGCTTTCCACCGCTTTTTAAAAGGAAAATCTACATTAAACCTGGAGTTTGATGAAGCGACGGCGTCAGAAGTTTTTTATCATGTGCCATGCAGTGAACTCATCAGCTATGCAGATCTGGATGCTGATGAAGAACAGGAAACGCTACGTGAACTTGGCTCAAAAGTATTTGCCAAGCGTGAAAAACGGATAGAGCAGAATAAAAATCAAGAAAATCTGCCAGATGTTAGAGAAGGGAGTGAGGTTGTTGAACAGCCTTTAACTGCTTTAGAAATTGCTACGAGTAATTTCTTTGATGCATTGCTTGTGGATGAGGGAAAACATCAACAATTGAGTGGCGTTGAAACATATGAGCTGCTAATGCCAGGATGCGATATCGATTTTTGGCTGATCGCTTTAACCAGCCACTATAGAAACCGATTCAAAGATAAATTGAACATGGAATTTGTCGAAACTATAGATCCTATATTTGATGGAAACAGTTGTGTATCTGATGTCATCATTTCTCGAACTGATAAATTGCAACAGATTGCCTGATAGGAGAACATGAGTGACATTTGGTATACGTGAACTATCGGTAATTCAGACGGCATTGCAATTAAAAAAGCGGTCTATGGCATTCAATAAAACCTGGCAAAAAGTTCATCAGGATTATCAGATTGGTATGGTCCATGGTAAGGAGCTTCACCTTACATCCAAAGAACTGGAGTATTTGGAGCGCTGTATCTATGCAAAACAGGTTAAAGTCGCTCCTGAACAGTCTCTGAATTTAGAATCTGATCGTATGGATTTGTTAAACTTTTTGAAAGATGAAAAGTCTGGTGGATATTCTGTATTCGGCGATCAACTTGTATTTGCATCGGTGCATGCAAAATTGCCATTAAAACAGGAAGAGGTAACGATTGGATATAAGGGCTTAGTGCCCACGGTTCATGCCCATGTGTTGTGTTGCAATAAGATTGAAAAACTGATTATTGTTGAAAATGGAACGATGTTGACGAGACTGTTTGATTGGTATGAACAGCTACCTGAAAAATGGCAAGACAGTCTATTTTTATATCGTGGTCAGGGTCAAAATGCACGTCAGGTGTTTGAATTACTAGCCAAACTTCCCGAACATGCTGAAATTGCATTTTATGGTGATTTTGATCCATTTGGGTTGAACATCGCTGCTCATTTCCTTAAACGTAGAACAATGTCGATATTAATTCCTGAATGCTGGAATGAAATCAACCGAAACCATGTGGACAATAACACTACGAAATTTTTTGAACAGATCCATAAAAGTCATGATCTTTATACTGATACTGTTCAGCCTTTAGCTATTAGAAATTTGTATAGGCATATACACATCAATCAAATTGCTCTCATGCAAGAAAATGTGAATCGGTTAGGGCCTTTAATTGAGTTAAAGGTTGATTGAAATTCAGTTAATATCTATTTTAAAGAAATATTTAAATAAAAATATTTAGTGATAAATTGTTTTTTAATTGTAGTATTCAAAAGGGATTTGGTAAGAGTGGGGCTTTGTTGCACAAAGATTTGAAATGCAAAGCGCCCCTAATTGAGCCAAATTTAAGGCGTAACTTGGGTAAGTGGTCGACCTAATTCCGTAAATCTGTTAAGGACTGCTACACGTGCATGGATCTCATTCACTTGGCTAGCAAAACTCCTTGCACTGAGTTTATCTCCTAATAATTTGATGCAATGCATCTTAGTTTCAACCAAACTTCGCCGATGATAGCCTGACCATTTTTTCCATAGTGTCCTGCCTAAACGTTTAATTGTTCGAAGTAATTCATTTCGCTCTAGCGAGCTACTCTTTGTATCTTTCCATGGTTTCGCATTTTTTCTAGGTGGAATCACCGCATGCGCTTGCCGATCTGCAATGACCTGACGGCATTGCTTAGTGTCATAAGCTCCATCGGTATAAACAGAATCAATCCGCTCATCTTGTGGAATCTGATCAAGTAAATCACCAAGCACCTGTGAATCACTGACATTATTGGTTGTAAGCTGAACTGCTCGTATTTGTAGGGTTTTAGCATCTATACCAATATGAAGTTTACGCCATTGGCGACGATATTCAGGTCCATGTTTCTTGCGTTTCCATTCGCCCTCACCTAGAAACTTCAAGCCTGTAGAGGCTATGAGTAGATGCAGCCCATCGCTACTTTTTTGGAAGCGGATTGCAATATCAATATGCTTTTATCTTCTACAAAGCGTACTGTAATCTGGTGCGGTCCAATCTAATCCGCAAAGTTTAATCAGACTTTGCACAAAGCTAGTGACCATACGTAAAGACAGACGGAATAAGGATTTAATCATTAAGCAGCATTGGGCGGCTGCGTCGGAGTAGATTTGATATCGCCCTTGTTTGCATTTTGATGGCGCATACCATTGCGTAGCTGGATCGAACCAAATGGCAATATTTCCGCGATTAATGAGTGCTCGGTTATATGCGAACCAATTGGTTGTGCGGTAGATTTTATGTGTAGGCTTCTTCATTTGAAAATTATATCGCTGAAAAAGCCTTTACAGATAAGTCTGTGCAACAAAGCTCTTATAAAACTGAATTGAGTGGTCTAATTAACGGAACCATATTAACTATATACAGTAATTCCTAAAAAATACTTGATTTCAGGTATTGCAAAGTCAAGTAATGTGTATCTAATAGCACATAACTTTACAAAAACACAGGTTTTGGGGATGTGTGATGAACAAAATTTATAAAATCGTATGGAATAAGGCACTAGGGCAGATGGTTGTGGTGTCTGAACATGCCAAAAGTGCTGCCAAAGGAACAACAGTTGGCACGCATTTATCTCGTCCATTACACAAAACCCAAAACGTATCCGCGTGTCCGCAGTGGTTATTGTGTAGTCTAAGTCTCAGTATGGCTTTAGTTGCCAATGCAACATGGGCTGGGGTTGCCAATACTGCATTACCTACAGGAGCAAATATAACGCAAGGTTCGGCACAAATCAGCCAAAATAATAATAGCCTAAATATCAACCAAAATAGCCAAAATCTCTCGACAAATTGGAATACTTTTAACATTGGCAAAGATGCCACAGTGAATTTTAACCAACCGAATCAATCTTCGATTGCTGTCAATCGGGTGCTGGACAATAACGCCAGTCAAATCATGGGTAAATTGAATGCCAATGGTCAGGTATTCTTACTTAATCCAAACGGAGTGATTTTTTCCAAAACCGCACAGGTGAATGTCGGTGGAATTGTTGCCTCAACTTTAAATCTTTCCGACAGCGATATTGCACAGGGCAAATTAACCCTAAAAAACAGTCTTGAAAATCAGGGCAATGTAGGCAGTGTAGAAAACTACGGTTCGATTATTGCGGGTGGCGGTGTGGTGGCGTTGATTGCGCCAACGGTCAAAAATCACGGCACGATTCAAGCCAATAATGGTGTGGTGCATTTAACCGCAGCCGATCAAGTGACTTTACAGCTGCAAGATGGCAGTTTAGTCGAATATCAGATTGATTTAGGCACGTTACAGGGTTTGGTGGAAAATGGCGGTGCCATCCAAGCCGATAATGGAGCGGTCTATTTAACTGCCCAAGCCAAAAATAGCTTGAGTAAAACGGTGGTGAATCATACAGGGATTATCGAAGCCAATCGCTTAGAAAAAAATGCCAAAGGTGAAATCATTCTATTGGGTGATATGCAAACGGGCACAACCACCGTGAGTGGCACGCTTAAAGCTGAAGGCAAAAATGGTCAAGATGGCGGGTTTATTGAAACCTCAGCCGCAAATGTACAGATTGCGGATAGTACCCAAGTTTCGACACGTTCCGACGGTGGCAAAACAGGTGAATGGTTGATTGACCCCTTTAATGTAACGATTTCTAACCAAGCACAAGCTGGCAATAATAATGCAGGCAACACATTCACCCCAAGCCAAAATGACAGCATTATCAATGTAGGTACATTAAACAGTGCTTTAGCGAGTAATAATATTACCGTAACCACCGCAGGGGCAGGCACACAGGCAGGCAATATCAATGTCAATGCCGATGTAACGTGGAATGCTAATACAGCACTGACTTTACGTGCCGATAACGACATCAATATCAATGCCAATATCACTGCAACCAATAATAACGGTAAATTAAACCTACAATATGGGCAAACTACCAGCAATATCAACGCCAACTATTATCTAAATAATGGTGCAAAAGTAAATCTAAAAGCAGGGCAAAACTTTAGTACTCAAAAAGGTGCAAACGCACCGATAAATTATACTGTGATTACCGACTTAGGTGCAGCAGGCTCGACCACAGGTACAGATTTACAAGGCATTAGTGGCGGTCTTGCAGGCAACTATGTACTCGGTGCAGACATCGATGCAACGGCAACATCGGGTTGGAATAATGGGCAAGGCTTTAGTCCGATTGGTATTTATGGACATGAATTTAAAGGCAAGTTTGATGGTTTAAATCATACAGTTTCTAATTTATATATCAACCGACCATCACAGAATCGTATTGGCTTATTTGGTGCTACCAGTGCTGCAAATATTCAAAATATTGGTGTAGTGGGTGGATCGATTACAGGAAGAGAAGTTGTCGGTGGCTTGGTGGGGGGGAATGATAATAACGCTACGATTCGCTCTAGTTATTCGACTGCCCAAGTGATAGCAAAGTCTTTTGCTGGCGGTCTAACAGGTGTGAACCAGTCTGGTTCTCGTATCGAAAATAGCTATGCAACTGGGGCAGTCCAAGCACAAGGTTCTAACGCAGGTGGTTTATCGGGAAATAATTATGGTAACTCGGTAATTAAAAACAGCTATGCCACAGGAGCAGTGTCAGGTATAGATGCTGTGGGTGGGCTGCTAGGTAATAATGATTCAAGCACTGTAGAAAACAGTTATGCTACGGGTCAGGTTACCAAAACATCAGGTAATGCAATGACATTTGGTGGGTTAGTCGGTTGGTACGGTGGAACAATCAAAGATAGTTATTGGAACAGCGCGACAACAGGGCAAACACAAGCCGTTGGTGATAATTCAGGCAATCTAACAAGTGTTGTAGGTTTAACTACAGCGCAAATGTTTGATAAAAATAGCTTATCAGGTTTCGAGTTCGATATAATTTGGGGGAATGGTGATAATCAAACCACGCCATATCTAAAAAACCATATTGGGCTAAACAATGTCATTAATAAGAATGACACCGTAGCTGGGGCAAGCTATGCTGTAATTCAGACCTTAAATCAATTACAAGGGATGAGTGGAAACCTGAGTGGTAAATATGTACTCGGTGCAGACATCGATGCAACCGCAACATCGGGTTGGAATAATGGGCAAGGTTTTAACCCGATTGGTAACTTGTCAAATGGATTTAATGGAAAATTCGATGGCTTAAATCATACGATTTCTAATTTAACCATTAACCGTGCAGTCCAAGATGGTGTCGGCTTATTTGGTGTAACCAACAATGCAACCATTCAAAATATCGGATTAATACAGGCAAATATTAAAGGCTATAATAGAGTTGGTGCACTTATAGGCTGGGCAGAATCCACAAACACGAGTAATGCGTCTAGTACAGGTCAAGTGAATGGTTTTCAGGCCGTTGGTGGTTTAGTTGGATTTAATCAGAATCAGTCAAATATTCTATCGAGCTATTCCAATGCCCAAGTTACAGCGACAGACGGTTTTGCAGGTGGACTTTCAGGAGCCAATCAATTTGACTCTCGGATTGAAAACAGCTATGCAACTGGGGCAGTCCAAACACAAGGTTCTTACGCAGGTGGTTTATCGGGAAATAATGCTGTTAACTCGGTAATTAAAAACAGCTATGCCACAGGAGCAGTGTCAGGTATAGAGAGAGTTGGTGGGCTGCTAGGTAATAATAATTCAAGCACTGTAGAAAACAGTTATGCTACGGGTCAGGTTACCAGAACATCAGGTAATGCAATGACATTTGGTGGTCTTGTGGGAAGGTTGGGTGGAACAATCAAAAATAGTTATTGGAACAGCGCGACAACAGGACAAGCACAAGCCGTTGGTGATAATTCAGGCAATCTAACAAGTGTTGTAGATTTAACTACAGCGCAAATGTTTAATAAAAATAGCTTATCAGGTTTCGACTTCGATATAATTTGGGGGAATGGTGATAATCAAACCACGCCATATCTAAAAAACCATATTGGGCTAAACAATGTCATTAATAAGAATGACACCGTAGCTGGGGCAAGCTATGCTGTAATTCAGACCTTAAATCAATTACAAGGGATGAGTGGAAACCTGAGTGGTAAATATGTACTCGGTGCAGACATCGATGCAACGGCAACATCGGGTTGGAATAATGGGCAAGGTTTTAACCCGATTGGCGATAGTAATAACCATTTTACGGGTATATTCGATGGTCTGGGTTTTGCGATAAATGATTTGTATATTAATCGTCCAGATACTGGAAATGTCGGATTATTTGCCCGTATTCGTAATGCAACCGTTCAGAATATCGGTTTAAATCGTGCAACGGTAACAGGCAAAAACGATGTTGGTAGTCTGATTGGCGAGATGAATAACAGTACACTGCGACGAAGCTATAGCGATAATGCCAACGTGACTGGAATACAAGCAGTTGGTGGCTTAGTTGGCTCATCGTATAATGGGAGTTTAATCGAACAAAATTATAGCACAGGCATGGTCGAAGGAAGGGCTCAGACAGGTGGATTAGTCGGGACAAACTCTCAACAATCGACAATTAAGGAAAGTTATAGTATTGCCAAGGTTGATGGGAGTGGGGATAGTTATACAGGCGGTTTAGCTGGGCAAAATAATATTGATTCCAACATTAGTCAAAGCTATGCAACAGGTCAAATTACAGGCGTAGGCGGTGCTTTAGTCGGAGTAAATGAGGGCAATGCCCAAATTACTCAAAGTTACTGGAGTACTGAGATTTCGGGAGCAACACGAGGTATTGATATAACCCAACTGGGTGGCAGCATAGATAGCGATAGCAAAGACTTAACAGCCGAACAGATGAAAAACGGTGCAAGCTTTGTCGGTTTCGATATAGACGGACAAGGTGGAACAGGAAAAGTCTGGCGTATCTATGAGGGCAATACTGCACCGTTATTACGCTCATTCTTAACACAAGCAACACTAGGCACAGTCGCCAATCAAAGTACAACCTATAATGGTCAAACACAAGGCTTAGATTTAAGTGGTGTGCCGCTGGCAGGTTTAGATAGTAGTAAAATCTTTGCAGGACAAAGCAGCTCTAAAAATGTCGGTACATATAATATCGGTCTGTATTCCAATCAACAAGGCTATGATTTGATTGGAGGAAATGCGAGTTTAACCATCAATAAAGCCGACCTTGCAATTACAGGTTTGAGTGCGTTCAATAAAGTTTATGATACAAACACTGTAGCAACTTTGACTGGTACGCCTACGATTGCACAGTTTGGTAGTGATTCGGTAACGTTAGGCGGAGATGTTGTCGCAGCATTTGCCAATAAAAATGTGGGTACGAACAAAGCAGTGACAGTGACAGGTTTCACGCTAAGCGGAGCAGATGCAGGCAATTATAATCTGGTACAGCCGACAGGCTTAAAGGCGAATATTAGTAAAGCCGACCTTGCACTTGCAGGCTTGAGTGCAGACAATAAAGTCTATAATGGCAATACGCTAGCAGATTTGTTCGGTACTGCTTCAGTTTCGCCATTGGGCAGTGATGCGGTGGTTTTAAGTGGAACAGGGATAGCAAACTTTGCCGATAAAAATGTCGGTACACATAAAACGGTGACGGTGTCGGGCTATACGCTAAGCGGAGCAGATGCAGCTAACTATAATCTGGTACAGCCGACAGGTGGTTTAAAGGCAAATATCACCCCAGCCACTTTAACTTATACTGCCGATGTAGCGACCTCCATCTATGGCGATGCAACCACTGGATTAACAGGAACAGTGGCAGGTTTTGTCAATGGTGAAAATTTGGCGAATGCGACGACAGGAACGGCATCATTTTCAACTACAGCAACCGCAACAAGTCATGTGGGTCAATATGCAATAGCGGGTAGTGGTTTAACTGCAAATAATGGCAATTATGTTTTTGTACAAAATGCAGCGAATACAACAGCTTTAACCATTAATCCAGCGACATTAACCATTACTGCCAATGCAGGACAAAATAAAGTCTATGGCGATATCGACCCGACATTAGGTTATGGTGTATCAGGCTGGAAATTATCTGATGATCATAGTTTATTAACGGGTGCTTTGGGGCGTGATAGCGGCGAAAATGCAGGTCTTTATACCATGAATACAGGCACAGTTGCCGCAGGAGGCAACTATACCATTGCCTATGATGCAGCATCGCCGCAATTTGAGATTCAAAAAGCACAATTAACCATTATTGCCGATGCAGGACAACATAAAGTCTATGGCGATACCGACCCGACATTAGGTTATGCTGTATCAGGTTGGAAATTCTCTGATGATAATAGTTTATTAACAGGTGCTTTAGGGCGTGCTAGTGGCGAAAATGCAGGTTTGTATGCCATGAATAAAGGCACAGTTGCCGCAGGAGGCAACTATACCATTGCCTATGATGTAGCATCGCCGCAATTTGAAATTACCCCAGCCACTTTAACCATTATTGCCGATGCAGGACAAAATAAAGTCTATGGCGATGCTGACCCGACATTAAGTTATGCTGTATCAGGTTGGAAATTCTCTGATAATAATAGTTTATTAACAGGTGCTTTGGAGCGTGCGGCAGGGAAAAATGTGGGGAATTATGCGATTAACCAAGGAAGCTTACTTGCCACCAGTAACTATGACATTAGCTATACAGGGGCGGATTTTGCGATTACCCCACGGACATTAACCGCAACCATCAATGCCCAAAACAAAGTCTATGATGGCAATAGTTCGGCGGCAGTAATTTATGGTGATAACCGTGTATCAGGTGATTTTTTAAACATTACAGGCAATCCAGCGACATTTAGCGATAAAAATGCTGGAAGTAATAAAATTGTGATAGTGAATGGCTTAACTTTATCAGGAGCAGATGCAGGGAACTATGTTCTCGCTGCAACTACAGCAACCGATACTGCTGATATTAGTAAAGCGCAAGCAATCGTTACCGCCAATAGTTTAAACACAGTTTATAACGGACAAGACCAAACAGTCAATGGCTTTAGCGTGACAGGCCTGGTGAACGGTGAAGATCAATCGGTACTGACCCATGTCCGTGCAACTGTGACAGCCAAAGAAGTGGGTACTTATGCCAACAAAGCCACAGGAATGGATGGTAACTATGAGCTACGCTTTGTCGATGGTGTACTTGAGATTCAGGCAAGCCCTATCGAACCTAAACCACCAGTGCCGCAGCCTGAACCAGAACAGCCGAAGCCACCAGTACCACAGCCTGAACCAGAACAGCCGAAGCCACCAGTGCCGCAGCCTGAACCAGAACAGCCGAAGCCGCCAGTGCCACAGCCTGAACCAGAACAGCCACCTGTCACGCCGAGCTATTATCCGACTTGGGCGAACCCATACCAGCGTGCAATTCGTACACAGCCACTACAACAACCAAAAACCTTTGACATCGTTGAAATCGAAATAGAAGGCAATGGTATCAATATGGATAACATTCAGACACTGGGGAACAACTAATCATGTATGCACTGCAAAAAACCATATTGGCAACAGCCGTCAGCCTAACCAGCATCACCACATGGGCAGATGTTGTGCCCAATGCAGGACAATTACTGCAACAGCAGCAAATGATACCGTATCAACCGCAAAGCCCTGTACAGATTGAGTCCACAGCGAACCCAGCACAGACATTGGCAGGTGGTGAACAGGTACAGGTACAACATATTGCAATCACAGGCAATCAAAGCATTGCCACAGAAAAATTGCATTCCCTTGTTGTCGATAGTGAAGGTAAAAGTCTAACCTTGCATGAGCTACAACAACTGACCGCAAAGCTGACAGCGTATTATCAACAGCAGGGCTATCCCTATAGCCGTGCTTACTTGCCTGCCCAAAACCTAAGTCAAGGGGTGGTAACCATTGCTGTATTAGAAGCACGTTATGATGGCATCAGCTATAACAATCAAAGCCGTACTCGAAATGCATTGATCGATGCCACACTGCAACCATTACAAGCAGGTCAAGTCATCACATCACAAGCACTTGAACAACAAATTAAATTACTGAATCGTTTAGATGGTGTACAGAGTCGTAATATTTTAAGTGCAGGACAAAGCACAGGGACGAGTCAGCTGAATGTAGATATCGTACCAACCGCAGCAATGACCGGTTATGTTGGTTTAGACAATTACGGCAATGAATATACCCGAGAGGTTCGTTTCAATGCGGGCGCTGCTGTACATAATCCTTTTGGTCTTGGTGATAAGCTCAGTGTAGATGCCATGACATCAGGCAAAATGCATTATGGGCGTGTAGGCTATGAAGCAACAATCAATGGGATGGGGAGTCGGCTAGGGGCAAGTTACTCTGACTTAATTTATGAGCTTGGTAAAGAATACAAAGCCCTCGATGCCGAAGGTAAAGCCCAACAAGCCAGTATTTGGTTAAATCAACCAGTCCTCTTGAGTAATCGTAGTGAAGTGCTACTGAATGCACAATATGATTACAAACAGCTTGAAGATGATATAGGCGTTGCCAATGTTTATCGCCATCGTGATGTGCATGTCGGTCGGTTATCCGTCCAAGCTGCACAGTATGATAACTTTGCAGGAGGTGGCTTAAATCAATTGAATATCTCAAACGACTTTGGCCAAGTGAAATATCAAAATGCTGCAGCAAAAAAAGCGGATCAAGCGACTGCACAAACACAGGGTAGTTTTTATCGTGCTCATCTAAACCTATCACGATTACAAAATCTCGGTCTCTCTGCAACGCAGTTATATACAGGCATTCAAGCACAATATAGTCCTGATAATTTGGATAGCAGTGAACAGTTCAGTATGGGCGGGGCTTATACCGTTGCAGGTTATCAAAACAGCGTCTTAAGTGGCTCAAGTGGCTATTATGCTGTGGCAGAGCTCAGACAAGGTCTGTTGAATACAGCACAGCATCATTTGATGTTGAAAGTTTATGTAGACAGTGCAGAAGTGAAAAAACAAGCTCAGCGTTGGGCTGGTTTAACAGGAGATAATCGAGAGCGAATCAGCAGTGCAGGCTTAGGAATGGATTGGTCGGACAACAAGCGATTCCAAGTCCAAAGCAAGGTTGGCTTTCCGATCGGTGCAACACCGACCAGCATAGATAAAAAACATGATGCAGAAGGTTGGTTAAGTATGATGATGCGGTTCTAAAATAGATCAAAGTAGAGCTTGTCAATTAAACTGTGCAATTCTGATGCATTTGCTCTATTCATATTGACAAGCTCTTTCTATGCACCATTGTATTGGTTTTATAATAGACTTCCGTCATAAATCAAAAAACGTACAATTTATTTGATCTTAAATTAATCAGCAAAATTATTTAATTCGAGGGATAATCCTTGGATGAAATTCAAAGATATTCAAAAATTATCAGACGTTA
>NZ_VOYN01000063.1:0-17358 GCF_013420275.1 Acinetobacter sp. YH01020 | reverse complement strand
CAACATTTTTCGTAAATTCAGCATAGTGGTAATGAGTTTCTGTGGGTCTCGAATAGTTCTGTACAAATTCTAAAAGTTCATTCATTTTATTTTCCCTTACCATCAATTTTCCCATGCGATACTGTAACAACATCGCCTCGTTTATTAGTTACCACTGTGACATTATTTGCTGGACTATAATGGTTAGTGGTAGATTTTGTACCTACTGTTTGAGAGCCGTTTTTAATCGTATCTTTTACAACTGATGGCATGATACCTCTATCCTGCATCCTATCAAGAGCATGCTCGGAATAATTACGACCATCGATATTGGTAGGATTATTCCGAACTGGCTGATAACTTGGATTCTTGGGCTGATTCATTTGATTATGGCGACTACCTAAAACACCTGTAGCTTCTTTTCCTAAAACTTTCCCTCCAACTTCTTTTGCCGCCTTACCAATAGCTTTAACTTTTCCAGGGCCAATTACCGCCCCAACAATTTCTCCCTCTTCTAATTTCTTAGGATCAGCAGGTTTCATTCCTAAAGCAGTTAAAACTTTTTCACTTATTCCAAAAGTTAAATTATTTAATACACCTCGAGTGTTATCAGGGTCACCGTGCCCTCCGCCAGTAAATGGTCCTTTGGGTTTATCACTTTGCTTTGTTAATCCCATTGTCATATTTGGAACGTTTGAGGCAGCCTTTGTTATTGGAGATTGGGCAATATTTAATTTTGATATTGATGAGCTAGCTGATGAAGAACTCTTAGGCTGTGCTACAACAAGGGATTGATTACAAAGAAATGTAGCGCCACATGTTGTTTTATCACCTGCAAGTACTATACCCGACCATTAACAATAGTGGTTTGATCAGAAGCAATTGCGGAAACGACAGTTTTACATTGATGGCAGAAGTGTTTCATACCATTTAAATGAACTGCAATTCCATTAATGATAAAAGTAGTGTCACACTCTGCAACGATCCCACCATGACTAGTTATCGATCTGATATACGCTGAATTATCAGGAGACTTTCCCTTGGGAGATTCTAGGCAGCCAACTTATAAAAGTCTTCGGCCATTTGATTTGGTGTCTTAAAACCCAAACCCTTTTGAATTCTTCGATGATTATAAAATAACTCAATGTATTTTATAATATCTGCTTTGGCTTCTTCTCTGGTTTGATAGTTGTAATGATGCACTAACTCATTTTTCAGTATTCCCCAAAAGCTTTCAATCGGTGCATTATCGTAACAGTCTCCGCGCTTGCTCATTGAACCTTGAAAACCATATTGCTCAAGTATATTTCGATATTCATGGCTGCAATATTCACTTCCTCTGTCTGAATGCACAATCAGTTCTTTGGTTGGTTTTTGATTGTGAATAGCCATATTTAGCGCATTACAAACAAGCTGTGTTGTCATGCGCTCATTTAAGCTATAGCCAACCACTTGCTTCGTGTAAAGGTCTTTTACCGCTGCTAAATACAGCCATCCTTCAACAGTCCATATGTACGTAATATCACTTGACCATGCTTGATTTGGTCTAGTCATTGAGAATTGTTGCTCCAGCAGGTTTTCATAGATCGCTCGATTATGGTCACTATTCGTAGTCCTTTTAAAACGCTTGTGTCGCTTACAATACAGGTGGTTCAGCGCTTTTATCTGACGTACAGCGTACATACTCATTTTTATACCCTGAGCTTGTAAGTATTTGGTTAATCGAATATAACCATAGCTCTGCCTTGTCTCCTCATGGGCTATTTTCACCAATATCGTCTGTTGATTTCGTTGAATCGTTCTTTTGCTCACGCCTCTCTTGAGCCAATCATAAAAACATGAAACTGAAACATGAAGTAATCGAGCCATTAAGGTAATTGGAAAAGAATATCTTTTTTGTTTCATATAGGCATACCTTACTGACTTTCTTTGGCAAAGTACGCTGCTGCCTTTTTTAAAAATTCACGTTCCATTTCAGCTATTTTGAGCTGTTGTTTGAGTTTTTTATTTTCTTCGAGTAGAGCGTTTAGATCAGGTGAATACTGTTTTGTACCTGCTAAAGTTCCAGCCTTTGCTTTGGTATTCCAATTTGAAAGAGTTTGCATTGAAATACTAAGTTGTCTAGCTGTTTCCGAGACATTGCCTTGATTGGCTTCAATTAATTTGATGGCTTCAGCTTTAAATTCTGTGGTGTAAGTCTTGTGTTTCTTGCTCATGGTAAACTCCTGATGAGTGTGTTTAGTTTACCAAGTTAAAACCTCCTGTTTTTTCAGCACACATCATATTCGAACGTGTACTTAATGCCGTAGGTCTACAACAATTTGAAGTGGATAAAAAGAAGTATAAATTTCCGCACTGGGATGAAATTGAAGCAATGTTTGCGGAAGATGATGAATAAATTGTAAATCGGTACTGAATAAGGTATCAAGAAAGGCAAAGCGCTGCCCATCGACCTCATTACTCCAGACCACTTGTGTCAGATATTCCAGATTGAACTGATAGCAAATCACGGTTCCTCGCGACACCACGCGAAACTGATTGAGCTTAAAGCAAGTTGTTAGACTCTATTAGATTGTAAATGTCTAATTAGACTTCTTTAATCTAATAGGATCTAATCAGGCCAATAAAGTACCCTCCTTACCGACTAAGTCGGTTTATTTTATAACTCCATTATTTTGTGGTTTAATACACATATATAGACATAAGACCCAATATTATGGATTTAATATTCAAAAAACCTGAAGAAGTTGTTACTTTATTATGTGAAAGGCTTCGTAAGGAACGACTTTATCTGGAAATGACTCAGGCAGACGTCGCTACACGTGCTGGTATTGGTGTAAATACAGTATCTAATTTGGAAGCTGGTCGAAATGTTTCATTTGAAAATTTAGTACGCGTTGCCATGGTACTGGGTCGATTAAAAGAATTAGAGGAACTCTTTAAACCTCATTTAAACAGTGTAGATGACATTCTCCGCTATGAGAGCAATACGGCTCGCCAACGTATCAAAAGGAAATAAATCCATGCTCAAAAAACTTAATGTTTACTACAATGGATGGGGTGAATATTGGCTTTGGGGTACACTGGTCTCCTCAACCGCAATCACAGGTCGACCATTAATCGCCTTTGAATACAGTGCAGAAGCGATCAGTAAAGGTTTAGAACTTTCCTCTTACCTACTTCCGTTAAAAGGTGACCCATTAAGAACGAACTTTCCTGCACATCAAATGGGATTGCCAGGTCCTATATATGATGCCCTACCCGATGGTTGGGGCATGCTCCTTATGGATCGCTTATTTAAAAAAAATGGACTCAATCCAGCACGGATTGGGCCATTAGAAAGACTCACGTATATTAATACACATGCGATGGGGGCATTATCCTTTGAACCTTCAGCACCTGAGTTAGCATTAACTGAAAATATTCCACTGCTTAAACTCGCCCAAGAAGTCCAGGAAGTTCTCAAAGGAGAAGGTGCTGAATTTTTACAGCATTTATTAGTTATGGGTGGATCACCACAAGGTGCAAGGCCAAAAGCACTCGTCTATCGTGATCCTGTCACCAACGAATTCTCAACAGTTAGCTCACATCAACATGAAGCCTGGCTGATCAAATTTCCCGCTCAGCAAGAGCATCCTGAAGTTTGTGCAATTGAAGCTGTTTATGCAGAATGTTTACGTCATTGTGATATTGACACCCCTGATACTCAATATTTTACTCTTCCGAATGGATTAACCGCATTTGCATCAAAAAGATTTGACCGCCATGATGGTATGCGTATCCCTATGCAAAGTTTAGCTGCCTTCACCGGAGCTGATTTTAAATCACCAGGGAGTTTAGACTACAGTAACTTTCTTCGCGCTGCACACTTTTGCACCAATGATGTTCGCGAAAAAGCAATTGCATTCAAGCGAGCTGTTTTCAATGTAGTCTTCAATAATCGAGATGATCATTGCAAAAACTTTTCATTTCTGATGTCCCAAAATGGGCAATGGAAACTCGCCCCTGCCTATGATGTTACTTTCTGTGAAGGACCAGGGGGATATCATCAAATGGATATCATGGGTGAGGCACTGGATATTCCTCGACAAGCTCTTGTAAAACTTGGTACTCAGGAAGCTGAACTTTCTGCCCAAGAAGTCGATGAAACTATTAGTTCGATTTGTAAGGTTGCAATCCGATTCAGCAATATCGCTCATGATCTATTACCTGGACAAATTCAAGCAGAGACTATCCAAATGATCCAAAATAGGATTGAGCATAATATCAATTTATTGCACTAAATAGTCTCGGCAAGTTGTGTGCAGCTAATAGAGTTCGGTTCTGTCATGAGAAAGCCCATATAAATGGGTAGAGTACAAATTGCTGTAGAAGCATGTTTAGTTCGTCTGATCACAGATACTTTATAAAGTATTTTAATACTTTTTTGAATCCGTCAATGCGTAAGTCCTAGTCTTTCAATTTAATACAATGTACTTTTAATAAATATATATTCTGCTACAATCCATTTTCCTTACTTGGATAATTGAGACCATCTAAGTGATCATGGTTTTAGGAAGATTGCTAGCATTCTCTGCAATCTTGTTACAGATTGCTGTTTTTCTACAGCCTTTACTTCCAGAGAAATATCAAATTTCTCCTGTCTGTGAAACTATTGTCCATGCACTTCAATTAGATACTTCTCACCATGAGCATAGCTCAAATCATTCTACGCATAATCACTCTCATCAAGAGTTGGATTTAGCTAATCATGATACTGAAAAGCTTAATTATTCATATCTCAAACAAAAAGCTTCATCTAGCCATCATCACGATGCAAATCATCAATGTCAGTACTGTGTAGTTTACGCACATGTCGTTCCACTACCAGACATGGGTGTTAAAGAAGTAGTCGTGAGAATTCAAGTTCGGCTATTAGCTTTTAAAGAAGCTTTCTTTCATATCTTCTTTCTTTTAAAACAATTATTTCTGATCCCTCAAGGTCGAGCACCTCCTGTCTCTTTTGCTGTCTAAATTTATTGGCAATTCCTTATTGTTTTGAAATTTAATTAGTTGAAGAGACTAATCGCTATGTTTTTACTTTTTAAAAATGCACGTATCTGTGTAGGCACACTCATATCAGAGCATATGCAGTCTAGAGCATGCTTCGGATGTGGAGAGCTGCTATGACCTTAGGTTTTACGGCACTTGAGTTAGCACGTATTCAGTTTGCATTCACTGTGTCATTTCATATTATTTTCCCTGCGATTTCTATTGGGCTGGCAAGTTTTCTTGCTGTTTTAGAATGGCGATGGCTTAGAACAAACGATTCTATTTATCATGACTTATTCAAATTCTGGGTGAAAGTATTTGCATTATCATTCGGCATGGGTGTCGTTTCTGGTGTCGTGATGAGCTATCAGTTTGGTACAAACTGGAGTGAGTTTTCTCGATTTGCAGGAGGCATTACAGGCCCCTTACTAAGTTATGAAGTTCTAAGTGCTTTCTTCTTAGAGGCTGGATTTTTAGGCATCATGCTTTTTGGATGGGGTCGAGTCGGCAAAAAAGCACACTTTTTTGCCACACTGATGGTCGCCATCGGCACATGTATTTCAATGTTCTGGATTTTGTCTTCAAACAGTTGGATGCAGACCCCTCAAGGCTTCACCATTGAAAATGGAATTGTAATACCTCAAGATTGGTTTGCTATTGTTTTTAACCCGTCTTTTATCTATCGCTTATTCCATATGGCACTTGCAGCCTTTTTAGTGGCAGCTCTTCTTGTTGCTGCTACTGCTGCTTGGCACTTACTCAAAGGCCGTAGAGATGCATTAGTCAAAACATCATTTTCTATGGCACTTTGGTTAATCCTCATTTTAGCTCCCCTCCAAGTGTTTATCGGTGATGCCCATGGTTTAAATACCCTAAAACATCAACCAGCCAAACTTGCTGCTATGGAAGGCCATTGGGAAACAAACCATGATCATGGGATGCCCTTATATTTATTTGGTATTCCTGATATGCAAGAAGAACGCACGAAATATGCGATTGCAATTCCACATTTAGGAAGCCTAATTTTGACCCATTCAATGAATGGTACAGTGAAAGGATTAAAAGACTTTGCGCCTGAAGATCGTCCAAATTCAACAATCGTATTTTGGAGTTTCCGTATTATGGTTGGGCTTGGAATGCTTATGCTCTTCCTTGCAATCACTGCCCTATGGCTCAGAAAGAAAGGCAGCCTCTATGAGAGTAAGTGGTTTCATCGCTTTGCAATCCTTATGGGCCCTTCAGGCTTCATCGCATTACTCGCTGGTTGGTTCACCACAGAAGTAGGACGTCAGCCATGGATTATCTATGGCGTTATGAGGACAAAAGATGCTCTTTCTCCTGTTTCGGCAGAACAGGTTGGATTAACGCTGATTATTTTTGTGATCGTGTATTTTATTGTCTTTGGTGTGGGCATTTATTACATGCTCAAACTCATGCATAAAGGACCTGAGTTTTTACATAACGCACCAGAAGAAATTGGAGGCGTTGGTCATTTCAAAACACCAATGCGACCTCTGAGTGCCATTGATGAAAAAATTGATGATCAGGATCAAGGAGCATCTTCATGATTGATTTATCTTTAATCTGGATTGTCATTATTGCAGTTGGTGTTTTTATTTACGTTGTACTTGATGGCTTTGATTTAGGGATAGGGATTTTATTCCCCTTTATTAAAAATCAGCAAGAACGTGATGTCATGATGAACACCGTTGCCCCCGTTTGGGATGGTAATGAAACATGGATGGTTTTAGGAGGTGCTGGTCTTTTTGCTGCTTTCCCTATTGTCTATTCAGCGGTTCTGTCAGCCTTATATTTACCTATCATCTTGATGGTAATAGCTTTGATTTTTAGAGGCGTGGCTTTTGAGTTTCGTTTCAAAGCTACTCGAACAAAGTACATTTGGGATAATGCGTTTATTTGGGGCTCTATTGTTGCCAGTTTCTTACAAGGTGTAATCTTAGGTGCTTATATTCAGGGTATTGATATTGTTGATAATCGTTACGCTGGTGGTGGCTTTGACTGGTTAACACCATTTTCATTATTTACAGGTTTGGGTGTTGTAGTCGTTTATGCAGCATTGGGATGTGGTTGGCTCATCATGAAGACTGATGACGTACTACAAAAGCATATGTATAAATTAATGCCCAAGCTTTTGATTGGCTTATTGGTTATTTTCATTGCTGTCAGCATCTATACGCCTATCGCACATCCACAAATTGCTGAGCGCTGGTTTAATCCCACTCAATTGATTTATTTTAGCCCAGTCCCTTTGCTTGTTCTAGTTTGTACCGTTTTAGCGGTACGCTCATGTATTCAGCAAAACCAAGCTATGCCCTTTTTATATACCTTAGGACTCGTATTTCTGGCTTACACAGGATTCTGTATCAGTATTTTTCCTTACATTATCCCGCCCTCAATTACCATTTGGGATGCTGCCGCACCTGCCAATAGCCAGCTATTTGCACTGATTGGCGCACTGATCTTAATTCCAATCATACTTGTCTATACCGCCCTATCATACTGGGTATTCAGAGATAAAGTTCGTGTTGGGGATGAAGGTTATCATTAAAGGAATTTCTAATGAAATTATCTAAATTCCAATGGTTTATCTTGTTATGGCTAGTCGGTTTCTTAAGTTTATTGGTGATTGCCATGAGTTTTAGATTCTTACTTCAACTTGCTTATTAGGTCCTTAGAAAGAAGAGGGTATTTATGCATCTACTTCAACAGCACCATGTGAATTTTAATCATGATTTCCCATATATCGTTAATTTAACATTAGCTCAGGAAATCATTAAGGCACGTAAAAAAATGAATATCTCTCAACAACAGTTAGCATCTAAACTTGGCATATCCCCAAGAACGCTAGAAAGTTGGGAAAGAGGTGTTCGGCATCCTTCAAGTTCGGCGCAAGCTTTAATCAAACTGTTTATAAAGTCACCTCAGTTTGTATTGGAAAATCTTTCTTGAAAACAATTAGCTAGATTTGTGAATAGCTTTTATTAGTAACTTATAAATCATTATGAACCGATACATAACCATAAAAAGTGGTCGTATCGGTTTGGAGAAATATTTATGGTAATTGTTATTACATCACAAAACCGACGTCATATTACTCCCCATGCGGGAAAATGTCGGAAATTCTGGAAATATGAATTAAAAGATAGAGAAGTGACTGATAAACAACTTATTGAAGTTGAAAAGGAGCAATCCTTTTCGCAGTCTGGTGAAGTACTCGAAAAACTGCTGCCTATGGATATATTCGTAACTACGGGAATGGGCGATCAATTACGAGAAAAACTCAGAAATATTGGTGTCCATGTCATGGTAACAGCAGAAATTGAACCAGAACAATTTATCGGTAATTTAATTTCAGCCAAATAAAATTCTGGATGGAAGCTGTAATTTATCATGAACAAAATAAGAAAAGCCTGCAGATGCAGGGTTTTCTTATTTCATTTATTATTGTGAAGTATAAGAACCATCAACAGTATATTGACTGCCGGTCACAAATGAAGCTTCATCAGATAATAAAAAAGCCACTACTTGAGCAACTTCTTCTGGTTTACCCAATCGGCCAAATGGATGAAGTTTCACTAATTCTGATTCCTCAAATTCTCCAATTAATGGGGTTTGAATATAACCAGGGTGGACTGAATTAATGCGTATACCTTGATCAGCGTACTCCAATGATGCAGTCTTTGTCAGACCAGTCACACCATGTTTCGCCGCAACATATCCTGAAATGTTCTTTGTCCCGACTAAACCTAAGATTGATGCGGTATTAACAATCGCTCCCCCACCTGACTTAAGTATTGCTGGAATCTGATAATGCAGCCCATAGAAAACAGCATTCAAATTAATATCGATGACTCTACGCCAAGCCTCTATACTCAACTCAGCAATCGGATTGACTTCACCTAAAATACCTGCATTATTAAATGCTAAATGCAGAGCCCCAAAGCTTTCCACGGCAAAGTCAACAGCTTGCTTCATTTCTTCTGGATGAGATGTATCTGTTTTATTCGCAACAGCATGGCCGCTAGCAGCTATAATTTCAGCTGCAACTTTCTCAGCCGCATCAAGATTAATATCTGAAACAACAACTTTTGCCCCTTGTTGAGCAAGAAGCAGCGCTGTACTTCGCCCAATACCCGAACCTGCACCTGTAACTAAAGCCACTTTATTATTAAAACGTGTTGACATCATAAACCTCTCTTTTTTATAAAATGAGCATGTGAGCCATACTCGTGCTTGAAACGTTTTAGACCCTATTTCTGCACTTGAATTGCAAATTGAACTACATGGCATTTTCCGTTATGTAACTTGCCTTCATGACGTTCTTGTTCTCCCACATAAAAATGATAAAGATGATCATTTTTAAATACTGAAAGAAACGACATTGGATCGTACAAATAGTTAATATCTTTCGGACCACCGGTTTGATAATCAATCTGCTCTTTAGAATAAAGCTCTCCAATAAACCAGCCATTGTTTGTCAATGCTTGACGTATCCCAGTGAGAACATTGAATTGAGTATTTTCATCAAAATGCCCATACACACACATCACATTTTGATAACACTCTCTTGGCCATTCGACATCATTGAGATCAATATTTCTAAGTGTGAATTCAAAACCAGCTTGCTGGGCTTTTGTAGATAAGTGTTGCATAGCAACTTTTGAATAATCCCATATTTCTGCTGAAAATGAATCATTTTGCTGTTTCGCTTTATTAGCCAAATAAAGGATATTCCTCCCCTCACCCTCTGCTATAGCAAGAGTTTTTCCCACAATTGGAATCTGATCTGCTATCTGTTGAATAAAATAATTGGGCGAAATGCCATACAGATCCTGTGTTTGCGAATAAAGATTATCCCAATGCTGATTCATATCTTTTCCCAATGATTGAAAAAATTAAGCTGTGAATTCTTTAAATGCTTCCAATGCATTAGCGGCATACATCAATGAAGGACCGCCCCCCATATAAACTGCAACACCAAGCACTTCCTCTAATTCTTGCAATGTCATTCCCATTTTGACTAGGGTTCTGACATGAAAACCGATACATCCATCACATCGTGCTGCAACACCAATCGCTAAGGCAATCAGTTCTTTTGTTTTAGGATCAATAACACCATCTCGCATTGCAACTTGTGACAATTGATTAAAACTTTTCATTAAATCAGGAGAATCCTGCGCTAATGTCTTTAAACTGCCTGAAATATTTTGAGTTAATTCTTTGTACTTCATGATTTTCTCACTTGAATGTCCATAAACTTAAGTTAGACTTAAAATAGAAATCTAGTTATTTCTCTACTGGATAACTCTGCTCTAGCCATGCTTGGAATCCACCCTGAACAGATTTCACCTGAGTAAATCCCATATTCTGTAAAGTATCTGTAGCCAGAGCTGATCGGCCACCCGTCCCACAAATCAAATAAATCGGCTGATCTTTAAGATGTTCTAGTGCTTGCAAGGTATCGCAATGATGGCTCGCCACAGGATGCTGGTGAATTCTCATTTCTAAAACACCACGAGGATAATTCACGGCTCGGTCTATCGCTGCCGCCTGAAATTCATCTGGTTCCCGAACATCAATCAGAATGGTTTTATGGTTTTTCATGGCTTCAAGTAAGTCTGCGACCGTCACTTCTTGAATTCGGTTTTTTGCCATTGAAATTAATTGTTCTGCTGTTTTCATTACTCTTTACCTCTTCCGATCTTTAGAAATCTGGTCTCTGATTAAATATTCATGTCTTTAAAATGCAGTTTTTAAATTTGGCTCTAATCTCTTGCTTGTATTAAGTTATGATGACTGTAGAAATTAAATAAAATGCTACGCTTATGACAGTTATGGCAAAAACCTTTTGGATTTGACTATTCTTAACTAAAGGCATCAAACTTCGACCAATCAACATCCCAGCCATGCAAGCTAAAACGAAAGTCAGCGTGACCGAAACGGGGTATTGAAAACCATCTAAAATATGAGCTGAAATGCTGACACCACCTATCAGGAAAATAATCATCAACGAGGTCGCAACAATACTGCGCATATCAAGATCAGTTACTTTACTCAGTGCTGGAACAATCACGAATCCCCCACCTACCCCAAGCAAACCAGTCAATAAACCTGCCACGACACCAATGGCACCGAGAGACAATGCAGTTTTCATGTTCCAAATCAGACGACCAGTTGTTTGGTTAACTTTACAAAGCACACCTGTATGGTCATTCACTTTTTTAAAAAAAATCCGGTAAGCAACCACGAGCATGACTAAACTGAATGCTAAGGTAAGCCATACAGGAGAAATTATTCCTCCCAGATGCACACCATAACGTGCTGAAGGAATGCTAATCAGTGCAATCCAAAGCGCAGCCCGATAGCGTACTATCTTCTTAAATAAGCCTTCAAATGTTCCAACCAAGGCAGATAAAGTGACTGCAAGCAAGCCAACAGGTGCAGCTTGTGCGACCGTCCATCCTTGACTTGCCATCAGTGCGGGTACGGCCAGAATGCCACCACCAGCACCGGTTAACCCAAGCAAACCACCGATGGCCAGTCCTTCAAGTATTAGCATCCACATCGCTAGTGCCCCCCTCTATTACCAAACCAATTAAACAAAACTTGTTGTTTAATCTTAAAATTTGCCTATTTGAAGTAATTCAGTGGAAGTTTTAAATAAGAAACACCATTCTCTTCGGGTTCAGGGAATTGTCCTGCTTTCATATTGATCTGTATCGAAGGTAAAATCAGTTTGGGCATACTTAAACCCGCATCGCGCTTATTACGCATTTCAACAAAATCATCTTTGGTCGTGCCGTCGTGAATATGGATATTCTGATTTTTTTGAGTCTGAATATCCGTTTCACACATATAGGTATCGCGCTTTTCTGGCAAATAATCATGGCAGAGAAATACACGTGTTTTCTCAGGCAGTTGATACAAACTTTGTATTGAATCAAAAAGGATTGATGCGCTTCCCTTCGGGAAATCACAGCGCGCTGTTCCATAATCTGGCATGAATAAGGTATCACCCACAAACACGGCATCACCCATGACATAACTCAGGCAAGCAGGCGTATGTCCCGGTGTTGGAATGTTATAGGCTTTCAATGTTCCGATTTGGAACGACTCATGATCTTCAAATAAATAATCAAAGAGCTGCTGGGCATTCCATTGTTTAATATCCAGATGATAAATCGCACCAAAGGTTTCCTGTACAATGCCAATTTTCTGGCTCATAGCAATCTTGCCACCTAACTCAGCTTTGAGATATTGTGCAGCAGTCAGATGATCAGCATGTACATGGGTTTCGAGAATCCACTCAACCGTTAAACCCTGCTCTTTAATATAGGCAATAATTTTATCGGCATGAATAGTGGATGTACTTGCTGATGCCGGATCATAATCCAGAACGCTATCAATAATGGCGCAGGCTTTGGTCGCCGGATCACGTACAACATAACTGAAGGTATTGGTATCTTCGTGAAAAAAATCTTTTACTATAGGTAAGTTTGACATCGTTAAGCTCCTGACCATTTACGGTGAATCCATACACCCAGCAGCATTGCTACAATAAAATAGAGCACTTGATAGTGGCCCAAACCGATCAAGGTGAAACTTGGTGCCGGACAGATGCCGGCAATACCCCAACCTGCACCAAATAAAACCGCACCCGTCATCAGTTTCTTGTCTATCTGATTATTTATGGGTAAATCAATAGATTCATTGAAGACCGTTTTTGGTTGTGCTGCACGTACTGCTTTCTGGAAAGGAATAAAGGCCACCGCAATCGCGCCCATCATCACAAAGGCCAGGCTGGCATCCCAATTACCAAACAGATCCAGAAAGTCGAGTACTTTTTCCGGATTAGACATGCCTGATACCATCAGCCCCACAGAGAACAGTGCACCAAATAAAAAGGCAAACACATTTTTCATTTTAGAATGCTCCTGTGATATGACGGATAGTATAAACGGTGACAAAACCTGTAAACATAAAAGTCATGGTCGCGATGATAGAACGCTTAGACAGGCGACTGATGCCACAAATTCCATGACCACTGGTACAACCCGAACCCAGACGTGTCCCAAAACCCACCAGTAGACCTGCCACAATCATCATCAGTGGGCTGGCATTCAATTCGATTTCAGGTTGTACAAATAGACCATAAATAAACGGTGTGAGAATCAAGCCTGATAAAAACCAGATTGCAGGCGTTTTAAACCTGGTTTTTGAGTTTAATACTTGCCCAATCAAACCACTGATTCCCGCAATACGGCCATTGACGTAAAGATAGCCAACCACGGAAAGTCCGAGTATTAAACCGCCAATAAATGCGATGAGGAAGTCATGCATGATGAATCAATCTCCATACAATATACTTTTTTATATTATATTATAAAAAATATTAATCAAGCAGTTTTATGGTAAATTATGTAAACTGCACGGGCTACATCAAAAGTTGTGAGGACATTTATGGATATGATTGCTGAAAATGCCAAAATTGATTTTTCTCAAGTCGATTTCGTCAGCCAATGCCTGAAAGTTTTGGCCAATCCTGATCGCCTGAAAATCTTATGTGTCCTGGTGGATGGGGAAATGAATGTTCAGGAAATTGAAGAATCCACTGACATTCATCAACCTACACTTTCACAACAACTGACTGTCCTACGTAAGGCTGACATGGTCAGCACACGACGTGAGGGTAAACAGATTTTCTATCGTCTGAGTGATCCCAAGGTCTTAAGTTTGATGCAAAAGCTGTACGAGCTGTATTGTGCGAATTAATCCGCTTAGTACAGCCAAAAAGAAATGATCAGAAGCAGTAAACCTTTGTTTTTTTAATACTCTTAATATGGAAAAATCTTGTACTCATTTTTTCTCTAGATTAGATTTAGTGAACTAAATCTGAAAAATATTTTATTCAAATTACACAGGGTTATAATTTATCGATTTACAAGTTTGTTCTTATATCGTGCTAGAATTTTGAGGTCTAGTCAATGTTTTGAACTGCTTTTACCAGAAGAGTGATCTACATTCCGGCTCATTCCATCTCGTGTTTGGAATCACTCTGAATTCTCCCATCCACCAAATTAATGGTTCGATCACAGGTCGCCGATAATCTAGGATCATGAGTCACCAATAAGACTGCACAGTCATGTTCGCGATGTACTTTACGAAATAATTCAAACATTTCCGCAGCAGTTTGAGTATCCAGATTACCTGTCGGTTCATCGGCCAACAATAGTGCAGGCTGAGTAATCAGTGCACGTGCAATCGCTACGCGTTGCTGCTGCCCTCCAGAAAGCTCATTGGGTTTACGGTCAGCGAACTTATCTAACCCTACAGCGGCCAATAATTCATGGGCATATTGCAACGCAGATTGATCTGGCTTACCTTGCTTCAGCATTAATGGCATGAGTACATTATGTAAGGCAGTAAAAGCCTGTATAAGATGATGGAACTGAAACACAAAACCTATACTATTGCCTCGTAATGCTGTCCGAGCCGTATCATCCATACGGCTTGTCGCCTGCCCCAACAAGTACAACTCACCACGACTAGGCTGATCTAATAAGCCGAGAATATTCAGTAAAGTACTTTTGCCTGAACCAGAAGGACCAATTAATGCAGCAAAGTCATTCCGTTGAATACACAGGTCAATTCCATGTAATACCTCCACTTCATTAGGCTGCCCAACATTGTAAGACTTTCGCAATGCTTCTAAACGCAGTACTTCCTGAGATGGATCAAACATGACGAATTGCCTCCACAGGATCAAGTGCAGCAGCCCGACGGGATGGTATTGCAGCAGCCAAAATACCTGTCACTGTCGCCAAGAATAATGCCGACAAGATAAGCTTGATTGAAATCGAAATATAAAACAAGCCGGGACCAAACTGATTAAATCCCCAGATCAAACCATAACTGACTACACTACCAAGCATCGAACCAAGCAGACCAAAAATTGCTCCCTGAAACAAGAAAACTCTTAAAATTTGTGCTTGTGTCGCCCCCGTCGCACGTAAAATACCGATTTCCCGAGTCCGTTGCACCACACTCACCGACATCACACTGGCAATGCCAAAAGCGACTGAAATCCCTACAAAAACAATAATCATGTTGGTCGAAAGACTTTGAGCGGTAATCGCATTCATTAATTGAGCATTGGTTTCAATCCAGCTTTCTGCTTTTAATCCTGTCAGGCGTCCAACTTGTGAGGCAATTTGATCCGCCTGAAAAATATCCTGAATCGTCAGATCAATCACGGTCACGCCACCTGGCAAATTAAGTAAAGATTGCGCCTGTTTCAAATCCAGATAGACATAGCGCGCATCCAATTCACGCACACCCAATTCAAATATTCCAGAGATGTTCACAACTGCATTTTTCTGTTGCCCGGTATCTAACCTTAATTTGCTCCCGACTTGCACACCCAAATCTTTGGCCAATTGACGCCCAATTAATACATTATCCGCACTAACTCGTAGTTCACCACTCACCATATATTGCTTTAACGGAATAATCTGTTGATAACGTTCAAGGTTGATACCAACCAATGCAACAGATTGAATTGCATCTCCGCGCTGTACAAATGCAGGACCAGAGACCACAGGAGAAACCGCCGTCAACACGGGCAACTGATCTAAAGTCTCAGTAATCTGCTGCCAATTATTAATAGAGCGTAAGCGTTGCGCACGCTGATCTTCTTGTAACAACTGAAGTGTTCCTGCTGCTGGTGGCACAATGTGATTCACCTCATCTGGTGAGAGCAAACGAATATGCGCCTGTGTCCCTAAGGTCCTTTCTACAATATTCGATTGTAAACCCTGAATTAAGGCGCTAATGAACACAATGACGGCTACCCCCACCGCGACGCCAATGGTAATCATCATCGACTGTGTGCGACCCTCTCGCAAAAAACTGATTGCGATGGTCCACTCGGTCCAAAGTCGCCTAAAAAAGTTTTTCAATCGAATTTCACCGGTAATTCATTTTTGCTATTTTTCTGATCCGTTTGACTCTGGAAAACAGGTTTAGTTTTCTCTATTCGGACACGAGTTCCATCTTTAAGCACTGATTCTGCATCGGTAAGGACGTGATCACCTTCTTTCAATCCAGCTACAACTTCAGACATAACCAAACCACGTAAACCCAGTGTGATGGGATGACGTTGAATTTTTCTATCTCTTACTAAAATAACCATAGCCTTGTTTCCACTTATACTGCTTAAAGCATCATTTGGAATGACCAGGGTTTGCTCGCGCTTGTTGGTTTCAACATTTACCGATACCGTCATGTCTTGACGCAAAAAATCAGGGACTGGATCAACTGTTAATCGAACGTCTACTGTGCCACGTTGAGCATCAATACTTGGGGCAATAAAATTAATATGGGCAGGAAAAGGTTGATCTGGATAGGCATCCGTAATCACTGCTGCTTTTTGTTGTAAAGCCAGCAGTGGTAAATTTCGCTCATCAAATGGCACTCGTATTTCAGTCGCACCATCCAGTGCAATAGTGAACAGAGTCTGACTCGGTTGTACCAAATCCCCTGGCTCAACATTACGGGTTAAAATAATACCTGAAACTTCTGCGCGAATTTTGGTCTTGGCGAGTTGCGCTTGTAATGCAGCGAGTTGTTCACGTAATTTTGTCTCTTCAACTTTATCTGGGGCAAGTGAAGCAACTTTTAATCGAGCTGATTCCAAATTATTACGGGCGAGTTTTTCTGCCTCTATCGATTTCTCCCTTTCCTCTGCTGATAATATTCCTAATTCGGTATTTCGTCTGCGTACCGCCTCTCTTTGAGCCTGTTCTAATTGCACTTTGGCATTCGCTAAATCGAATTCTGCTTGCGGACGTCTAGTGGTTGCGAGTTCCTTTAATTCAGCTTCTGCCTGCCGCACCTGCGCTGAAATTTCATCAGATTTCAGTACTAAAAGAACATCCCCTCGAGAGACCCGATCTCCTTCTTGAACCAAGCGCTCAAGAACAACCCCTGTAATTTCACTACCAATCTGAGTCCGAGATACTTTCTCTACCCGTCCTGAAGCAACAACTGTCTGAATCAATGGACTAGATACGACTTCATAACTAGGTAACAATGGTCCTTGCCACCAGCGATATATAGCAAAACTGACGAGCAAAACCAGTAGTATGATCATGATCCAAGGCTTATAACGGGTAACAAGCAATTCCATTCTCCAAGCCAGATTGACATACTCCCACCACCAAGCTAAGAGCTATGGTGGGGGAATCTTTGCGACCCATGCAATCTTAGAGATTGCACCTTTCGATACCGCACTGCGCTGACAGTATGGCGGTACAGGAACTCTTTATA